>CAWUIS010000062.1:0-8869 GCA_963922625.1 uncultured Candidatus Melainabacteria bacterium
CATCCTGATCTAGCGCAGCGGAGAACATTAGTCACAAGTGATCCTAATAAAATTGCAAGCTTTTTAAAGTCTGGCGATGGTATGAAAAAAATGCTTTATGTTACTCGGAATAGCACTTGTAAAATCGAGACAGCAGTTGCAAATATCAAACAAAGAAATCCAGATTTTAGATTTGACTATGCAGTTATTGATGAAGCTCATGGAACTACTGGTGACATAGCTGGTGAGCATAAACTTATTCATGATGATCAAAAAATTCCAATTAATAATAGGTTGTACATGACAGCAACGCCTCGAGTATTTGATAAAGCAAGTGATGATGTCATAGATATGAGTGATCAAAACATATTTGGACCTGAGTTTTTCAGAATGAATTTTAGGGATGCTATTGCTGAGGGCTTGCTGACTGACTATAAAGTTGTAGTTGTTCACCTCAATAATGATGAGGTCCAAAAAGCCATTAAAGAACATAAAATCCCACTAGATAAGCTCGATGAGCTAAGAAGATATTTTCACTTGCTTGCAATTAATAAAATGTTTAGTCATCCCAACATCAAGGCTGTCTCAAATAATAAGGGTTTGAAAAAATCTTTTGTGTTTAATGCAACAGTTGATGATTCTTTAAATCTAGCTGCACTTGGGAACGAAATCTATGGTGACAACAGTGATTATTACCATGTTAATGGTGAGATGCCAATTAGACATAGAGATATGGCATTAGGGCATTTTGAGACAAATCAGCGGCCAAGTATTATGACCAATGTTAGGTGTCTAGGAGAAGGTATAGATGTGCCAAGCGTCGATATGGCTTATTTTGCAAATGTGCCTGACTCCTCGATAGCAATTATCCAAGCTGCCGGTAGAGCTTTACGAAAAGATCCTAAGAATCCAAATAAAGTAGCAATGATAGTTGTACCTGTTTTTAATGGCAGCCTAAAAGATTTAGGTTTAAGTTCTGAACAGCAAGAGCAATTACTTTTAGATCAAAGAGC
Organism: uncultured Candidatus Melainabacteria bacterium; assembly: GCA_963922625.1. Lineage (GTDB taxonomy): Bacteria > Cyanobacteriota > Vampirovibrionia > LMEP-6097 > LMEP-6097 > CAWUIS01. Next base: position 993 of record CAWUIS010000062.1, read on the forward strand.
AGCCAGATTAATAAGAGCACTTGCAATGGTTGATGATCAATTATTGAATGTTGAAGTACTTGGAGATAAGAGAAACCAAAAAGGTGATACATCGACTGACACTAGCTTAGAAAAGCCTCCAGAGGGCCTTACCCACGTTGAGGCTATGAAATACTTACTAGAATTAGATGCTAGATCTGATACTGTTTTTAACGAAGCTGTTGTAGATCTTAATCGAGTTAGAAGCTCTTTACGCAAGAACTACCCCTTTGAAAATTTTGAACAGTTAAAAGGTGCTGTTTTAGTCAAATTTCCGAACAAACCTCAAAATATTACAAACGCGATGGTCCAAATTCAAAATGATTTTGGTATTTATCAAGGTGAGATCTTAGATCTTGCAAGAGTGGCTTATCAAAATGAGAACCAATCAAGTTCAGCAGAAGCAAGAAAAGTAATAAATAGTCTTGATGATCTTGCAGATAGAATTTGGGGTAAAGAGCTTAGTGATAATCTTGCCCAGAATATTGGTGTTATAAAAGGAGGCAATGCTGTTGTAAGTTTTAATGCTTTGCAAAATTATTTTCAACAATTCGAAAAACCCTCTGCCCTTATTTTGGATGACACCGCTCTTGCTCAATATGGAACCACTGCTGATGCTTTAAAAAGACAATTACAATATAATGGCGTAGTTGATCATCATGATACAAAAGGCTTGGCTAGTGTTTTGTGGGGAGATAAGTTTAAACATCAGAGCTTTGGCACTCTTGCAACAGAGGTAAAACAACTTTACCCTAGTAAATTTGACCTAATAGATGATGCGTTTAATAATCAGCTAACAGATTTCGGGCATGGCGAGAAAGTTTCTTTAACAGATTTCCAAAATCAGCTTTACGATTTTTTCAGTGAACACATTAATACACCTGTTGTTGAGTCTATTAGGCTACTTCAAGCGGACAAGCCTGAGATAAAATTGCATCCTCCATATATAAACACTGTTTTATATCAAATATACCAACAAGAAAGTAAAATCAATAGCATTGAAGCTCTTCAGCAAAGACTAAGCAAATTTAAAAACAACATTGATTTAAGAGCAGGCAAAAAACAGCTTTTCAATCTTGTAAACACCTTCCTACCAATTTTAACTGGCCTTACAAAAGATGAACTCACACAATTATGTAAGCAAGCTGATTCAAGTCAAACAATGGACAATGCAAGAATTATTGAACTATGTTTTAATCTCAAACCGGCAAGCAGCAGTCAGCGAGAAAAAGCAGGTAGACGGTCTGGTTTCAAATAAGGAAGGATTTAAACTCCGTCTCTTTGAGCATTTTGATAGGATCTAAGAATTAATCTTTTCAGTGCCGTATTATTTCTTTTTTCTCCGTAAGGGTTATTGAGTTGTTTGAAAAACTTTGGAGTTTGGCCTGTAATAAAACAGATAGATTCTATAATTTCTTCTGCTTCTCCAAATTCTAAACCTGTATCTGATGCGCTTTGATTACCCGATATCTTTAAGAGCTTTCTGCCTAGGTCATCATATGAGGATATCTCCATAGGCTTATAAATATAATTCATTAATTTCATCAATGGTTCCATTCTTCCTCTTGGTAGCATTTTATTATGCTTTAGACCTCGTAACAATTCATAAAGATCCACACCACGGCCTTCAAACATACTGCTTATCTCCTGTTGCCGTCTTCCTTTTCCTTCGATTAGTAAATCATTTTTAAAGAAACTTTCTCTGCTTGGATAATGTTGTTTAATTTTACTAATTATTCTTTGGACCTTTTGTTTGTCTATAGGACTAGGACAATCCCATATAATGTCTAATAACTTTGAAGGTCGCTGAGGTATTAGTAAATAGTCTGAGTTTAGTAAGCAGTTAACAACTGCCGCAGGCTCTAAGCCCATAGTAAGTAGAGCATCTGAGATGTTCCAAGAAAGATAAGAAGGTTTTACATTATCAAAAGATTTTTTTACTAATTTACTGAGCTCCTCAAGGCTTTGTTGTGGTATTTTGCCCTCCCAAATTAGTGAGCTTAGAAAATATTGAACTAGAGTGTTACTTCCAAGACATTGTTCGATGTAGTAATTTGAAAGATGCATTTCTTCTCTCATATATTTTGCTGTTAGAACTAGTAAGTTATCGAGACTGATGCCTATTTCTTCTTCAAGAATAGTAGTAAAAAATTTATTCCTAGCATCATAAAATTCGTCTTTTTGCTGCATCGAAAATGGCATTTTTTTATACTTACCATTATCAAAGTTTTTGATGAATTCTGCAGCCTCAAAGATATCTGTGAATCTATCTGGTTGACGAGCAAACTGGAATCTATTTGATACTCGGTTTAAAAGAAAAGAGCTTCTATAATAATGACCTGAATTGCAAGATTCATCTGCACTAACACCATCTATAAAACGTATGTTACCGGATGAGTAATTTTTATATTTTGGCTCTAGTGGCAGATTCTGTGTAGCATCACCTTCTGCATTTTTTTGCATCTCATCACTAATTTTTTCAAGATGCTGAATATCAAATCTTGAGTCCATTGCTGCAATAGCTTCAACGGCCCTGTACATTCTACTTTCATCGGTATCTTTAAAATCATTTTTCAAATCGCCACTAAGGTTGAAAAAATTCCTGGCATTATTGCCCAGTAAAGGAATAATAATTTTTCCAACTTTAGCTTTATTATTCGGGTCTTTTCTTAGGACTCTTGACATGGTTTGTATATTCGAACCAACTGCATTGATTTGAGTATCCATAAAACAAGTATCAGCCGATGGTATATTAGTGCCTTCTCTTAAAACTACAACATTTGAAATAGCGCAAGGATCTGTTGATCTTTTGAAAGCATTTAAGTTCGCATTTCGCTCTTGAGCAGTCATTGCACCGTGAACTGAGAAGTAAGTTAATTTAGGCTGAAACATTCTATGGTCTGAGGCAAAATCGAGTGCAGTATCAACATATTGATGATAACTAATTGTTTTTTTTGCTCCACAGTCGTCGTAAGCTTTCTTAAGAGCTAAATGTCTTGACGCCAGCTTGATATTATCTTCGTTTATTTCAATCTCATTATCGTTCAAAAATTTTTCAATTTCTATTGGATCAGTATGTATAAAAAAAAGTTCATAGTCGACAAGATTACCATCTTCTATAGCCTGAGAGAACTTGCGATTAACAGAGGTTGGACCGTAAATTTTCTCATCACTCATATCAAAAGCACTTACTCTTGTCTGAAAACCTTGGCTAAAACTTAAGTCAAAAAGTTTTTTTGTCGCGGTCATGTTTAGCCTTCTTGAAGATGGAAGTTTCTCATTATTATGAACTTTTGTAAATAAACTGTCTTCCTCACCTGTTGTTCTATGGGCTTCATCACAACATATAAAATCAAATGATTTTTTCTGCTCATCTACATTTTGCAGTGCATCAATAATTTTTTGTGAGCTTTGGTAGGTAGAGTAAATAATTTTCTCCTTATCACTAGGTTTATTTAAAAAAACAGCTATATCATTAGCGTCAGAACTAACCGTTTTCACTCTAGATCTTAAACTGACTAAAGCATTGATTAAATGACCAGAGTCAGCCTCTTCTGATTGTTCTAAAGCACTGATTTGATCGTCAAGCTTATCAATATCTCTTTGTGAGCAGATAATCAAGTAATCAGAAGCTTCATCAGGTTTTTCCTGCGAGCTCCATTCTTCCATAAATTGCTCTAAAAGTTGAAGAGTAGGCACAAAAACTAATGACCTCATAGGATTATGAGCTCTATTGGTCTTTTCGTAAATTTGTTTCTTGATAGCTTCTTTGACAAGGAAGGCCGTATAAGATTTTCCTTCACCACAAGGAATGACAGCAGTTTGTCTTTCGTTTCCTTTATTGAAGCAATCCATGATAGCTTTTACAGAACTTTCTTGATATGGTCTGGGGCTATATTTCGTAGCATTTTTTACTTCAGGTAGATCTGCTTGGCTTCCACCAGATCCAATGCTAATCTGTCTTACAGCTCCTCTTTTTAATTGTGCTTGTACGGCTTCAAGCAGGCTTGCTGTCTTTGTCTGAACCCTGCCGCTCAATATCCCCATTGTAATATCGGAAACTTGTTTTAAGCTTGCTAACAATTCCTTATTAGGATTTTTAAAATCAAAGTTTAAGTTTTTGATCCCTGAGAATTGGCTCTCTGGAAACATGTGCTCATTTAAAATACATTCTTGAACTAATTTGGCACTTCTCTGTACCGCTAATCCTGCCTTACCTCTTTCATTATCGGTATTCACTGTAAAGCTATGAAATGACTGTACTAGATTATTTAACCTGAGTAAGAGCATTCTTAAAGCACTTTCAGTTGAATCAATATTGCTTGAAGATTCAAATTTTATAGGTTCTAGAATTGTAATTAAGTCAGTGTAAATTTTAGCAATATCACCAATTTTCAAAGCCTTCCCTTTACCAGATTCATCAAAAAACCTCGACTGTAATAAACTCTTACAAGTCTCATATTTCTTATGTTCTATCGCTGCCACTCTAGGACTTACAACTGGCTGTTCTTGATAACTACCCTCAAGCAAACTGTTAATAAGTTTTTGCGTTGCTTTTTTTCTTGGTTTTTTATTAATATTAAAGCCAAAGAATGCTTCCGAAAAATTTCCTCGTATAATTTCATCAATTTGTGTTTTACAAGCTTCTACTGTCTTATCTAAAGAATGATCTTGAGTTTCAATAGAACTGTTTATAGCTTGTAATAGATCGCGAATCGGGTTTTGAAGTTGGATTAAATCTGATCTACAGCGATTAAGATATATGAGCTTATAAATTTCTATTAAATGCTCAAGGGTTATATTTGGTAGTTTTACTGACTCTTTTTTTTGGCGAGTTTTTAGAACATTTTGCTTTATGTACTGCATTACTGGACAATTTACCTTATCTTTTGCAACGGTGTTTTTGTTTGCTTTAATAGAACTAGAGCTCCTTCGGTCAGAAGGAGCATACGACGGCTGCCAAACAATAGATAATACACTCAACTTATTGAGATATTATCATATTAGGCTTCAAAAAGTCGATCAAAAGGCATTACGCAACTTTCCATTGAAAACGAAAGCGAGGGGCTTACCCTGGACATACAAAAAAACGCAATCTAAGAGATATAAAACACAAATTATGTGCATAAATCCCCTAGAGGCTTATTTTTAATATGATGAATTTACTAAGAAAAAATACTGGCAAAGATAATCAAACCAAACAAGAGCTTGAGGCCCTATCAAAATCACAAGCAGTGATTAGATTCAATCCTGATGGCACTATTATCGAAGCTAATGAAAACTTTTTAAGCGCGATGGGATACTCACTAGATGAAATCAAGGGCAAACACCACAGTATGTTTGTTGATCCGGAGTACAAAAAGAGCCATGAGTATCAAAATTTCTGGATAGATTTAGCTAAAGGACATTTTAAATCCGAACAATTCAAGAGATTTGCTAAGGGTGGCAAGGAAATTTGGATTCAAGCTAGCTACAACCCTATTCTTGATGATTCTGGAAATGTAGTCATGGTAGTTAAATACGCCACTGACATCACTGAAAGTAAATTAAGAAACGCAGACTACAAGGGACAACTTAATGCCATCAGTAAATCACAAGCGGTAATTGAGTTTGAGCTTGATGGCACCATTATTACAGCTAATGAAAATTTCACTAGCGCTGTTGGTTACACACTTAATGAGATCCAAGGAAAACATCACAGTATTTTTGTAGATAGAGATTACAGCAATAGCACTAGCTACAAAGATTTTTGGATTAAACTTGCAAGTGGCAAATACGAAGCTGGTGAGTATAAACGCTTTGGTAAGGGTGGTAAAGAGATATGGATTCAAGCTAGCTATAACCCTATTTTTGATATGAACGGCAAACCATTCAAAGTCGTGAAGTACGCGACTGATATCACAGCTGAAAAACTTAAAAACGCTGATTACGAAGGACAACTTACGGCTGTTAGCAAATCACAGGCAGTAATTGAATTTGAGCTGGATGGAACTATTATTACAGCTAATGAAAATTTTCTGGCAGCAGTAAATTACTCTCTTGATCAAATTAAAGGCCAGCATCATAGGATATTTGTTGATGCAGAAGAAGCTAATGGTGTTGATTACAAAATGTTTTGGCAAGACCTAAGTGCAGGCACTTTTCACTCCGGTGAGTACAAACGTATTGGCAATGGAGGCAAAGAGATTTGGATTCAAGCTAGCTATAACCCTATTTTTGATATGAACGGAAAGCCGTTCAAAGTAGTAAAATACGCTTCTGACATCACTAAAGATAAAGAAGCCAAAGATGGAATTAAAACTCAGCTCAAAGATGGTGTTCTTGGTACCGCTGATAAAGCAAACCACTTGTCATCAACATTAGAAGAGTACTTGCAAGGTGTGAGCACAGCAACGGAAGAAATGGTCTCTAGTATTGGAGAAATTGCCAATAATACGGAAATTGCATCAAGTATGACTAAAGATGCAGTAGCTCAGATTGAAAAAACCGAAGAAGTAATTCAGAACTTACAAAAAAGCAGTGACCAAATTGGGGATATCCTCAAAATGGTTACAGAAATTGCCAGTCAGACTAACTTACTAGCACTAAACGCTACTATCGAAGCTGCAAGAGCTGGTGAAGCAGGAAAAGGGTTTGCTGTTGTTGCAAGTGAAGTAAAAGAACTAGCTAGCAGAACTTCTGAAGCCACCGATGAAATCAATACCATCATTGCTGCTATCCAATCAGAAGCATCGAGTGCACTAACAGCTATCACTTCAGCTATCAGTACTGTGCGCAAAGTAGACCAAAGTACATCATCTATTTCTGTTGCTATTGAACAACAATCAGCAGTAACAAACGAAATTGGCTCAAGTATAAACAGCGCCAATCAAAAAGTTATAGAAGTCAATGATGGCATTCACAGCATCCGTGAATCAGTTGCTTTGAATATTGACTCAATCTAAGGCAGAAATACACTTTTCACACACAGATTAAAATTTCTTACTATATTTGAGGGAATTCTATATCTATGAATACCTCACATTTAGAAGAGTTATTAGAAACTGACTCTAACTACCCTTTAAAAAACCTTTCAAATTCCTTTGCAAATATCGAATTTTGCTCCCAGCACGCCAAAAATACTGCTCATCACTTGAGGAAATTAGGACTTAAGGTGGTCAAAACAGGACAAGAACTTAAATCCGAGTTATCAAGCTTATCAAAGCTCCTATCCTAGCAATTAGTAAGGACCAACCAATGGACGTCAGCTTGAACAACGAAGTTTTTCAGGAAATCCTTGAGAACTAATTAGTTGTCAGATCTGCTGACTTCTCTCCAAACGTCGTAAACAGCATCATAGATAAGATTGATCATATCACCCTCACCAAGAGGGAAACCAATATTATGAGCAAGCTGCAAGCCATTTCCATCAACTAAAGTTACAGAGTTTGTATCGCTAGTTCCAACAAGGATCAAGAATTGACCATCATTAGCATCTAAAATCTGAGGATTAGAAGTGAGTGTAACAGCACCACCGTTACCTATAACCCTAATAATCGTATGAGTTGGGTCAATCGAAGAACTTGCATCTAGAGAAAGCACACCAACAGAAGGAGTGAAGGCTACAGATTCTACTATGAAATTATCACCATTAATCTGAGAACCTTGGATCTCTCCGGTAATATTCTCTGCGGCAACACTGTTTGCTATATCTGCAATGTTTGCAGTTGTTGCGTTACCAGCGTTTGTTGCGAAAGTTGCCAGATCAGCTAAGTTTGCAGTCGTTGCATTATCAGCATTGGTCGCTGAGCTTGCAAGATCTGCCACATTCGCTGTCGTTGCGTTATCGGCATTGGTTGCACTTGCTGCATTAGCAACTG
>CAWUIS010000063.1:0-8824 GCA_963922625.1 uncultured Candidatus Melainabacteria bacterium
TGACGAGTCATAGCACGACGCGCTGCCTCGATCTGTCTTGAGTTGATCCAACCTGGTTCAAGTACTTGAAGACCAATATCACCAAAATGTACTTCAGCACCACGGCATTCTTTGCCTCTGGTTCTGCCACGCATTTGTTTTCTATGCTTTGTTCTTTTTGGAAGTAACATATGAATTTACTATGCAGCTAGTGCTGCAGCCTCCTCTTGCTTTTGCTGTCCAGCAGCAGCTTTGATATTAGGGCGTGATTTTTCACCCGGCTCTAACATACCTTTGTTCAACCAAACTTTGATACCAATGATTCCGTAAGTAGTTTGCGCTTCAGCAAAACCATAGTGAATATCAGCTCTCCAAGTGTGACAAGGTACGCTACCTTCTTGAGCTTTCTCAGAACGAGCAATCTCAATCCCTGAAAGTCTTCCAGAAGTAATTACTTTAATGCCTTTAGCACCAGCTCTCATTGCTCTTTGTAATGATTGCTTCATTGCTCTTCTAAAAGCGATTCTTCTTTCAAGTTGTTGAGCAATTGATTCAGCAATTAATTGAGCATCAAGATCAACTTTGCTAACTTCAAAAACATTTACTACTAAATTAAGTTCAGAAGATCTTATCAAGCTTGCAAGTTCAGCTTTAAGTGTTTCAAGACCTTCGCCAGCCTTACCAAAAATCAAACCAGGTCTTGCAGTTACGATTCCTACTTGAATTTGACCAGGCTTTCTTTGAATTAAAACTCTAGAAATACCAGCATTTTTGAGTTTCTTTTTTAGGAAATTTCTTATTGATGTATCTTCTTGAAGAATTGCAGCAAACTCGCCAGATCTAAATTCAGCAAAGGTTGTAGAATCCGCGTCTTCAGTAATACCAAGTCTATTTGCTCTAGGTGGTACTTTTTGTCCCATTAGTTAGCTACCTCTTTTTTTTGTTTTTGGTTTTTTTTGTTTCTTGGAGAAATATCCCAAACATGCTTACCGTATTCAGCTGGTGTCATTTCACTTAAAGCGATGCTTACTTGAGAAGTACGCTTTTTGATGCTGTAGGCACGGCCTTTAGACATTGCTCTAAATCTTTTGTACATAGTACAGTCGTCTACAAGAATCTCAGAAATAATAAGCTCTTCAGGGTTTTCAAGCTCAAGGTTATGAGCAGCATTAGCCATAGCACTCTTGAGTAATTTGCTGATTTGATCACAAGCTTGGTAAGGCATGAATTTAAGCTGTTGAGCAGCTTCACCTGCCTTGGTGCCTCTGATTAAATTTGCAACACGTCTCACTTTTCTAGCTGTTTGCCTGGTGAAACCTAACTTTGCTTTTGCGATTTTCTTTTCTTCTGACATTGTTTTTTCTCAGTTTTTATAGCAACCTACTATTTTGCTTTTTTCGATCCCGCGTGACCTTTAAATGTTCTAGTTATGGCAAACTCACCAAGTTTGTGACCTACCATAGACTCTGAACAATAAACAGGAATAAATTTACGACCATTATGAACTGCAATAGTCATACCTACCATTTCAGGAAGTATCATTGAAGCTCTTTTATAAGTTTTGATTACTCTTTTTTCGCCTTTTTCAATAGCCGCTTGCACTTTTTTCCAAAGTGATTCGTGTACGTAAGGTCCTTTTTTACTTGATCTTGACATTGTTTAACCTCTATTTACTAGCTACCTTTTTACCTCTTCTGTTGGTAATAATTAGCCTAGAAGAATTCTTCTTAGGCTTTCTGGTCTTACGACCAAGGCGCTTACCTGTATAAGATTTTGGAATACCACCAATAGGGCATTTACCTTCACCACCACCATGAGGGTGATCAACAGGGTTCATCACAGAACCACGGACAGTTGGCTTAACACCAAGGTGTCTTTTGCGTCCAGCTTTACCCCAAACGATGTTTTTCCATTCAGAGTTTCCTAGTACACCGATAGTGGCACGGCAGTTAATGTGTACTCTTCTCATCTCACTAGATGGAAGTCTTAAAACAGCATAGTCACCTTCTTTTGCAAGGAGCTGAGCTGAACCACCAGCTGATCTGACGATTTGAGCGCCTCTACCTGGAGTAAGCTCGATGTTATGAAGCTGCGTACCAAGAGGGATGTCACTGATAGACATAGCGTTACCTGGCTTAATTTCTGCTTCAGGACCAGATTCTACTACCGCATCGATAGTAAGACCCTCTGGGCAAAGGATGTATCTTTTTTCACCATCGGCATAATAAAGAAGCGCCAGGTGAGTGTTACGGTTTGGATCGTACTCAATAGCTTTTACTCTTGCTTTGATACCGTCTTTGTTTCTTTTGAAGTCAACCTTACGGTATTTTTTCTTGTTTCCGCCACCTTTATGACGACATGTGATTTTACCGGTGTTGTTTCTACCAGTAGATTTTTCTAATTTGCTTATTAAAGATTTTTCTGGCTTGTTAGTTGTAACGTCCTCGCGGTCCATCAAAATGGTTCCGCGCGCACCAGCAGTTCTAGGTTTGTATTTTTTTAGGCCCATGTTTTGTCCTTCCGAGTTTTCAGCACTTAGTGCTTAGATTGCCACCAATGAAAGACATTTCTGCCTTATTTAGTGAGAATGAAAATACTAGCAATTTGTGTCAAGCATGTGACAGGTATTTACTGAAAAAAAAGTTAATTTTTGCATTAACCTGGTCATAACCCCTAGTTAACCTGCAAAAGGTTTAATCCATATAGATGTCATCGGTATTTTTTAAACACAAAGGCAAAAGCATCCGTGAGCTTGTAAGAGACAGGCTGCTAAACAAGCCCTATGTGCGTAATGGTAGCGCTGAGGTGCAATCATTGACCGCTGGCAAGCAAGTACAAAACATCGCTAAGCAAGTCATAGCTCAGAGAATGGCTGCCTTAAAAGCTGAAAAAGCAAACCAAGAGTTAAAAGCCAAAATGCCTGTGCAAGAAGCTAGAGAAAAATCTTTAAAGCAAAAACAGCCAGCTGTAAGCAAAGCTCAGCCTCAAGCTCGGATGAGCCTACCAAGAACTATTGCTAAACTAGCTAGGTAATGGCGCAAATCTATATTCTGAGCGGTAAAGATCAGTTTAGACGCAAACAAAAACTAAACCAACTCAAAAAAGAGTTTTTGAGTCCAGGCATGGAAGCCCTTTGCTTTGCAAGCTTGAAAGACCCAAGCTTGCCTGATTTTCAAGCAGCGGTTCAAAGCCCTGGTTTTGCTATGGGCAGTAAAGTGGTTGTAGTGGAAGACATGAGCCTGCTGGAAAACAAATCCACTGATAAAGAAGTGGCAATGGTTTTGGCTTGCCTTGAAAATTTACCGGATAATGTGATCTTGATTTTTAACTCTGAGAAAGTCTCTGGCACAATCAAGCTAGTAAAAAGCATCAAAAAGCAATTCAAAGACAAACTTGAGCATATCGAATTCAAAGCTTTTAACTCCTGGGAAACCAAGCAAGCAGCGCACTGGCTCATGAGCCTAGGTCTTAGCGAGCTTGATTTGGGGGTCGCTGAATACTTAGCAGAGCATATCGGCTGTGAAGAGAGCGGAAAGCTTTACTCTGAATTGGAAAGATTGTCTTTGCTCAATAAAAAAATCACTCCAGATTTAATCAAGCAAGAATGTAAAGCTAGGCATGATGTATTCAAGTTTATCTCTAAGCTTGCTAACGGCTCTAAAGCTGCTGCAAACTCCGAACTTGAAAAACTTATTGCCGAAAAAGAACTGCATCTCGGCACTATGGCTGTATTGCAAAGTTCTTTGAGTAAATTTTTGAAGCTTAAGCACGCTCAAACACAAGGACTAAGCCAAAACCAACAAGCTGAAATTGTGGGAATCACACCCCAAAGGCTTTATTACCAAAGCAAAGAATGCAGCTCAATGCAGCTTGAGCATCTAGAAAAACTCCTTGATTGCTGCCTGGAACAAGAAAGAAATATCAAAACCGGTAGGCTAGACCTGGAGAGTGCTTTTAGGGTTTTGATTAATACGGTCTAGAGGATTTTCATCATTACACTCAAGATGGTTATTGTTGCAGCTGATGATCCACCTATCATTAAAGTCAGATCTCTTCTAAGCTTTAGTTCTAGCTCGGTTAGGTCTCTTTTGAGCTCTTCTTGTACTGCTAATATATCCCCTTTTGCAGCTAGAAGATCTTTTTTCGTTGCAAGCTTTTCATCGACAAGCTCGCGTAAAACTTTGATATGAGCTTCCGCTTGAGCCTCCGGCACACCTGATGACTTGAGTTCTTTTAAGCAAGCTAATGTATCAAATACCATCTCCATATTTTATATCCCCTTTTATGATTAAAATTTGATTTACTTACATATATACCAGCACACTGCCCTACTAGAGGGGCCTGCTAGAATAAACAAAAATGTCCGAACACATAAAAAAGCCCCTCATTATAATTGGTTGTCCTAGGTCTGGTACCACACTACTTTTTACAATACTCAGCCAAAGCAAAGAACTATTTTCGCTTTACCGCGAAAGTTGGAATGTTTACCGTGAGGGTTATAAACAAGGTCTACTGAACCAAGATGCTGAAGATGATGTTATTCATGAATCAGCAGCTACTAAAGAGCTGATTGAGCTTTTCCGAGCAGAGTTTCATAAATATAGTGTCAATAATGAAGCCTTGGCTTTTTGGACAGCAAATCACTATCGCTTTAGGTTGATTTCAGCACACTTGCCTGTTCCAAATCCACTTGCACCAATACTCAAGGGCGTTAATGCCATGGCAAAAAATTACGATTATAGACTGCTTGAAAAAACACCTCGTAATTGTTTTAGGGTGGGATTCATGAACAAAATTTTCCCTGATGCCAAGTTTGTTTTTATTTCAAGAGACGGTAAGTCAAATATCAGCTCATTGATTGAAGGCTGGAAAAGAAACGCTGGGCGCATCAAGCATCAAAGATATCCTGAAATCAATATAGATTTTAATTTCAATAATTTTGATTACGCTAAGTGGGAGTATGTACTGCCACCAGGTTGGAAGGATTTCAACGGCAAGTCACTAGAAGAAACCTGCGCGCATCAGTGGGTTCAATCTAACCATTACGCAGTTGAAGGCTTAAATCAAATTTCTCAAGATCGAGTTATAAAAATTAAATACGAAGACCTCACAGCAAACGGAGGAGAAGTCGTAAAAGAGATTTGTGATTTTGCTGAAATTGACTACTCGGAAGAAGTTAAAAAATATGCTGAAAAACCTCCTGTCGTTAGTACTGGTTTCATGGACAAACCACGAGAAGATAAGTGGAAAAAGAACGAAAAAGCAATTAGAAGTTTGATGCCAATTATCGAACCAATGATGGAGAAGCTTGGTTATACAGACGCCTTAGCTCCCAATAAATAGGATAAGCAAAGTTGTATAGTTTTTGTTTTGCTAAAAGCTTTTCATAAATTGCATTTGCTTCGTCAGTCCAGAGATTAATGCTTTTGTCTCTTTTTACCTTTGTCTTGGTGTCTTTATTGAAACAATGATCTAAAACCTCTTGCGCTTTAAGCCTATCTACTGGTAGGTCTATATACTCTGATAAAGCTTGGAGTTTCTCTAGCGCGTAATTACTGTCAGCCCTAAATTGATTGAAATCAATTGCAAAAACATTATCATCACTTTTCCAAAGGTCCATAAAATTAAAAAGCTTGACTCGCGTTGGACCAAAAATTTCCAGGTACTTAATAAAGTGCTTTTCAGCGCTGAGCCCGGCGTGCTGGGTGAACTCTTCTTGCATATCCTTGCGAATTTCTCTAAACCAATGAAACTCAGCCTGCATCGCTTCTTTATGATCGCGATAAGCATAAACAATCTTGAAACGTTTTAAAAAATACTCTTCAACAAGTGGCTTTGCAATATGCCCAAAGACAAACTCACCTGCTTGCACGGTATAAAGAGCCTGTGAAAGCTTGAGTGGAACTTTCGCCTTACTGGGAGTGGTCTTGTTGACTTCATCTCCAAAGAGTAAAAGGTTTTCTGCAAAATCTTTGGCAAGGTGCAGATGACGATTACTAGCACCAAGAGCAGTTAGAATTTCTGCAAAAAAATAAGTACCAGCCTTAGGTATAGTGCTAAGTAAGATTGGGGATTTCATGTTAAGTCAACAGCGCTCCGGTAATTAGGGTAAACAACGAATTTCTTTTTAAAAAATAATGGCAGCATAAATTGACTTTCAAAGGCACCATCAAAAAAAACTTTACGTCTATCAAAAAGCAAAGCTAACTGCATAAAAAATATCTGCACAAGAGATTTTTCTGAGTATAAAATCACGCTAGCCTTTTTGCTTGGTTTGATTTTAGTTTCATAGGTAAACATATCCAAGTTTTTGCTGTTTTTGAAGATAAAGACAGCATCCTCATCAAAACTTTTCCAGTCTATCTTAGGCATTGGAACGTAGTTCTCCAGGCTAAAGTCTTGTTTTTGTTTTTTGTCTCTGGCAAAGTCTGCAATAGCTTTTAGTACCATAAAGCCATTAGCAAAAAAACCATGCAGCATAAAATATAAAGCCCAAGCGCTGTATTTGATTAAAACAAAAGCTAGTCTTTGTGACCTGAAGTTCTTGTAGAGATAAAGAATATTGCGCACGTTATAGTATTTGATCCAAGTTGGTTGTTTGTTGTGCATTGACTCATGAAAAACTAGCGACTTAGGATTGCTGATGATTTTCAGGCCATGTGCCTGCGCGCGCAAACACCAATCAACATCATCGAAGTGTATAAAAAGATCTTCCCAATAGCCGATTTTTTCTATAGACTTTCTGGTTTTCATTAAAGAGCATGCTGCGCAGTATTCAACTTCTCTATCGTCAAAGTCTGTAATAGAACTAAATGGCTGATTAGCACTTTGCATATCAACCCGGGCGCTTTGCCAGTTCATAAATGCACCAAGCTCGCTTATATAGTCCGGGTTATCAAGCTGCATGACCATAGAGCCAACAGCGGCGATTTCATCTTCGTTGTTTTTAATAGATGCAAGTAGCCAATTGAGTGAATCGGGGTGAACTACAACATCATTATCTAGTAACCAAATATAGTCATTATCAAGCTTTTCGATGGCATACTTCATGCCCGTATTAAAGCCACCAGAACCACCGAGATTTGCACCAGTTTGTATTAGAGTAATTTGATTAGCAAAATCTTGTTTTAGTTTTTCTTCGGTGCCATCCACCGAAGCGTTATCAACTACAACAATGTCAATGAGTTCTCGGTCGTAATTAATATCAGCAAAAGATTTTATAAGCTCTTTTATATAAGTGTATTTATTGAATGTCACCATGACAACAGTGACTTTGTCATTAAACCTAGGTGCTTCTTGATTATTGATTTTACCGTAGCGCTGTGTCAATGTAGCGCTGTCATAAACTAGCATTGTAAGCTAAATCCATCCTTTAAAGCACGGTTCAGTGTCTCAAAATATTCTTTTTTCTTGCTGTAGAGCCGTGAGTCAACAAGCCACTTGAGAATTTTGAGCCCGATTACCAGCGGAGCAAAAACACCTGCAGCTTTTTTATAAAAAATTATTGAGTTACGGTAAGCGTAGTATTTTTTCCATATCTGCGCATCATAACTATCGATGAAAGTTTTGGAATCATGATAGAAAAGCAGATCAGAATAGTAGAGGTTTTTATATCCCAGTTGTGAAAGATCAAGACTATAAACCCAATCATCGCAGTAAATAAAAAACTCTTTGCGAGGATAGCCTAAACCATTTTTCACAACACTTGTTTTAACAAAAAAACCAACAAAAGAAGAGTAATCAACCTCAAGTCCGGAGTCACTTTCCATTTGACTGTAACTTAGATAGTTAGAATCTTTTGAGAAAATATATTTGATAAAACCAGTTAAAGACTTGAAAGGATTCAAGCCAGGTCTGTTAAAGTCAGCGATAAGTCCATCTGGTGTGCAGACTTTAGCGCTAAGAGCCCCAACTTCAGAAGAATAGTCTCTAGACTTAAATTTTTCAACTAAGCCTGGTGCTGGGTAAGCATCATCATCAAAGAGTACAAGCCAGTCAGCATCAGTGTTTTCAATGGCATATTTGGTACCAAAATAAAAACCTCCAGCACCACCAGTATTTTCATGATGATTAACCACGTGTAATCTCTCATCGCTGTTACTAACTTCATTGAGCCAAGCTTCAGTACCATCGTTAGATTTATTGTTAAGTACAACGACGTAGTCAATAGGCTCTTCAAGCACTGCTGCAATTGCTTTTTTTAGTTTTTCTAGACGGTTAAAGGTAACTATAACTGCTGCAAGTTTTGGGCTTTTAGTTTGCATTCTATAAAATCTTTTGCTGTTAGGAGAGCTTCTGCAATTGTAACATCCATATCAAGATAACGATAAGTCCCGAGTCGACCAATAAAACTCACTTTTTCTTGAGTTTGACTAAGCTCTAGATAGCTCTCCAGTAGAGCTTTTTCCTTAACTTGCCTGATTGGATAGTAAGGAATATCACCAGGCTCACATAGTTTACTATACTCTCTAAAACAAATTGTTTTGTCGTGGTTTTCCCAAGGAGAAAAGTGCTTGTGTTCAGTGATGCGTGTATATGGCACTGATTCATCTGTATAGTTCATAACAGCACAACCTTGATAATCACCCTCTGCGCTAAATTTCTCGAAAATCAAAGAGCGGTAATCAAGCCTACCAAGCTCGTGCTCAAAATACTCATCGATAGCCCCGCTATAAAAAATATGGTCATAGACTTCATTCATAGCTCGGTCGTAGTCGTAGTTTAAATCAAGCTTGATATTAGGATGGTCTAAAATCCCTGCAACGATGTGAGTATAACCATGCTCCGGCATACCCTGGAATTTATGATTGAAATAGTTATCGTCGTAGTTAAACCTGACAGGTAG
>CAWUIS010000064.1:0-8739 GCA_963922625.1 uncultured Candidatus Melainabacteria bacterium
CAAAAAGCAACAGGGTACCAAGGGTCTTAAAAAATGATCCAATAAAACCAACTTTGCCATCGCTATTGGGTTTGAAAATTATCGAGCTGAGCCCAGCAAATGCGCCGCCCACTATACTAAGCAGATCACCTCTTGCAAAATTATCCCTGACACCATTGACCACAGTCTCTAGTGAAAACTGCTGCTCTTCTTCAGGTCCATCCTCATCTAGCTTTTGAATTCTTTGTCTTTCACTTTCAGAGAGGTTGTGCAAAACAGGTTGAGATAAAAACCCAACAATATCTTTACCAAGGCTAGTGCCCGCCAGATTAAAACCTGTGCGCGCAGCTTGAATTAAGGCCCCTGCATCTTTCATAGAAGCATACACCCTCCCTATGAGTATTGCGTATTTATAATATCATGGCAACTAAATAAATTCTTTATAAATTCGCCGCTGCGATAATTTTATAGCAAAGCTTCGCTGCCAAGAAATCAGGAGCATGGTTATGCTGGCGCGGGGCTAACTCAACAACATCAGCTCCCACAATATTAAAGCTATGGCTTGTTTCTCTAATGATATTAGTAGCGGTATACCAATCCAAGCCACCAGGCTCAGGGGTACCAGTGCTCGGCATAATGCCGGAATCAAAACCATCTAAATCAAAAGTTATATACACATCATTATTGTGATAGCCCTTTAAAGTATCAAGGACATCTTTAGAATTCCAGTATTTGTGGTTTGCAGCTAATGAAAGCTTTTTACTGCTTATTTGAGCCCCAAGATCATCTTTGAATTCTTTGTTGGCAGATCTGTAGCCGAAGGTCTTATGATATTCATCACGAGCATAGAAAATTGTAATCGGCATTTCTTCTAGAATATGATCGTTAACTTGTTTTTCCATGCTTTTAAGCCAGTCACATTCTCCTTTTGAGATATTTCTAATACCCACAGATACTATTTTGATTCTTGGACAAGCTTTAAAAATTGAATAAATAGCACAAGCATGATTGTAAGGGTTGCCCTCATACTCGCTACGAAGATCAGCATGGGCATCAAAATGCAGCAAAGTTAAATCTCGCCCCTCAGCTCGCACTTTGTTATAAGCAGCTCTGACAGCTCCCAAGGAAAGTGAGTGTTCACCACCCAAAACCAAAGGAAATTGACCAGCTTCATAAGCTTTAGTGCAGGCTTGCTCCAGTTCAGCAAAAGGCTTTTCGGTATTAGCATCTTGCAAAGCTAACTTTACTGGCTCTCTCGTTTTGATACCTAGTTCAGAGGGATCTAACTCCAGCTCATCATCCCAGAATTCAAGTTCTTGGCTAGCTTCTAAAATAGCTTCTGGTCCATTTGCTGTGCCTTGCCCGTAAGTGGTTGTTTCTTCATAAGGACATGGAATTATAAGAGTAGAGATTTTTTTCTCGTCGTTAATTTCATTAAATCCACCAAAATTTTTCATTCTTACTTAACCTCACTCACCTGTAATATTAGTCTGAATTGGATTTTTAAACTTAGTAATATTGTTTTGAAACAAGAGCTCAACGTCTCCTGTGGGACCAGATCTTTGCTTGGCGATTATAATATCAGCAACACCAGCACGTTCAGATTCTTGATTATAGTAATCATCACGGTAAATAAACATGACAATATCAGCGTCCTGCTCAAGAGAGTTGTGTACTATAAAGTTCTCAGCAACAAAATTATGCAAGCCTGGAACCTCAATATCATAGACATCTTCCTCACCTAGGTATTCAATAGAGGTGATTTTTTCCCAAAAAATGTCGCTACAAGCCATATGATAAGTCTCATCATCTTCTAGGACATGAGCAGTTTTTTTGAGTCTTTTACGAGAAATATTAGATTTAAAAAGCGCTGAACCACAATATTGACTACCCAAGTCAGATTGAAATTGCCTTTGGCTAATATTTTTTTCTAGCAAAACTTCACGAACATGTTGCCAGTATTCTTTAGGAATGACATCGTGATTTGGATTAGTTTCGCTTTCACAAATGAGTTCTTCAAGTCTTTGGAAGTCTTTGAGCTGCATCTGAGTAAAGCCTATTTTTTCAACAAAATTTCTAATATTATAAATATCGCTGATGACCAAATGATATTGCTTTGGACCTGATTTTTCGAGCTTGGAGTGGATTGCAAATCTTAGTAATAATTTTTTCAAATCAAGCACAAAGTCTTTGGATTTTGATGAACAACGCAACAAGCATTGCTCTTGGTTTTTCTTCAAAACAATCTTTCCTTTATGAGACCATAATCTTGCAATATAATCTGCAACTTTATCTGGCTCTAGTTCAAAAAGCTCTTGAGGGATTGAATCTAAAGCAGAACTATCAGCTAGTACTGAGCTCATTTGCATATTAAAAAGCCCATTTGAAATTCTTGAATATATGGCATGGGTTGAATAGCTATCTGTAAGGTTACCGGATTTAAGCTCGCGTGCTGTTGCAATAAATTCTCCTGTTTTCAGCTCTTCAAGGGCTTTCCATCTATCAATAGTCAAGAAAGGATGATTTGCAGAAGCTTTAATTTCGTTGCCAGAATTGGTAGTAATTTTATAAACTTTTTTACGTCCTGAATAAAATGCCTTTTTGGCTTTTGCGTTAACGAGTTTATAGTTTTCATCCAGAGCACTGACTGTAAAGTTGTTCTCGCCCAGCAAATCGATAATTTTTCTGTACTCACCAGTATCACTTAAATAAATTTTTGTATCAGCAGTCAAACAGCCTGATTCACGTAAGTCAGAAAGCATAGGTCGCTTGTCTTGCCTAGCTTCGACGGCACGCGAGAGCTGTGATAAAGCAATGATAGGCACATTTAACTCACGCGCTAATAGTTTCAAGCCACGCGAAATCTCAGAAATTTGATTTATGCGTGAGTCATTACTACGCCCTTCAAGTAGCTGCAAGTAATCGATCACCACCAAGCCCAGCTGACCTTGGTTTTGTGTCATAAGCCGGCGGCACTTACCACGTATTTCCATGATGCTAATACCACCAGAATCATCAATAAAAATTGGAGCCTCACCAAGCTCACTCATAGCACTGCCTAGCTTTGCCCAATCATCTGAATGTAGCTGTCCAGATCGCACTCGCGAACTATCAACTTCAGCACGGCTACACATCATCCTTTGGACAAGCTGCTCTTTAGACATCTCCAAAGAAAAAATAGCAACAGGTTTTTTTTCAGCAATAGCAACATTTTCTGCGATATTTAAACAGAAACTCGTTTTACCCATAGCCGGTCTTGCCGCTAGAATAATCAGATCACTTTTCTGCAAACCAGATGTCATTAAATTGAGATCGAAGAATCCGGTATTCAAGCCAGAAAGTTTTCCTTTGTTAGCCTCTCTTTCTTCAAGGGTTTTCCATGCCCCGGAGACCAAGTCAGCAATATGTATCAAGCTTTCTTTAGAACGTGATTCTGCAAGATGAAAAATCAACTGCTCTGCTTTATCAACAAGGATGTCAAGATCTTCTTCGCTTTGATAACCAAGACCCACAATCTCATTACCAGCAACAATCATGTTTCTTAAAATTGCTTTTTGCTTAATGATTTTGCCGTAATAAGGGGCGTTTGCAGCAATGGGAGCGTGCTCACTTAAAGCAGCTAGATAGGATCTACCACCAATATCGCTCAAAGCATTTTTGTCTTCTAAGTACTGTGAAGCTGTCAGAATATCGATGTTTTCATTTTTTTCAGAAAGTGAGAGAAAACATTCAAAAATGAGCTGGTGGGCTTTTTTGTAAAAAAAATCTGGCTTATCAATGACCTCGATGGTCTTGGTAAAAGCCTCTGGATCAACAATAATAGCCCCAAGTACCGCCTGCTCAGCTTCAATACTGTTTGGAAGTAAGGTCTCAGCGATTTTTTTGCTAGCGAGGGGGCTGTTCATTAGCGAGTATAATATTATAGCTCAAGCCAAATGATTAATAACGCGCTATATAACAAATTAGAAGACACAGAAAAAACATACAAAAGTTTGCAAGAAAAACTTGCGGATCCAGCCTTGCTTCAAGATCAAAAAGAGTACCAAAAAGTCACTCGAAATCTAAAGAAGCTTGAAAAAACTGTTGATATGTTCAACAAGTACAAAGACTTCATGAAACAAGTTGAGGATTCAAAACAAATTCTCAAAGATGAAAGCGATGCTGAATTAAAAGAGATGGCACAAGCTGAGATTGATGAGGCTGAAGCTGCCATGCCACAACTAGAACAAGAGCTTGAAATTTTACTCTTACCTAAAGATCCTAATGACGACAAAGATGTCATTGTTGAAATCCGTGCTGGAGCTGGCGGTGACGAAGCAGCTATCTTTGTTGGTGATCTGTTTCGCATGTATACCAGGTTTTGCGACAAGATTGGCTGGCGCTACCAACTAGTTGATGATAACCAATCTGAGCATGGTGGCTATAAAGAGATAGTTTTTGAGGTCAAAGGAGAAGATGTCTACTCTAAGATGAAGTATGAATCTGGAGTACACCGGGTACAACGCGTACCAGCTACAGAATCACAAGGCAGAGTGCACACTAGTACTGTAACTGTTGCCATTATGGCTGAGGTTGATGACGATATTGATATCGAAATTAAACAAGAAGATATTTTGCTTACCACCTGTAGGGCCGGAGGAGCAGGCGGGCAAAATGTCAACAAGGTAGAAACCGCTGTCAGACTGGAACACAAACCTACTGGCATTGTGGTGCAATGTCGTGAAGAAAGATCTCAACTACAAAATCGTGAAAAAGCTTTAAAAATGCTCAAAGCCAAACTCTACGAAGAAGAGCGTATCAAGCGTGAGCAAGAACAACGCGATACTAGGCGCTCACAAGTAGGGACAGGAGGACGAGAAGAAAAAATTCGTACTTATAACTACAAAGACGATAGAGTCTCTGATCACCGCATCAAACAAAACTTTGCCCTAAACAAAGTCATAGAGGGAGATTTAGGCGAAGTACTAGATTCATGTGTCTCTTTTGACCAGCGCGCGCAGCTAGAAGCCCTTGCAGAAGAAGCCAATGTCTGAAGCCAAGAAAAAGTCTGAAGATTTTGAAGCTGAGATGGATCAGTTTTTTAAAGATCGCTCTTTAAGTCTTGGCTTAAATATAGAACAAGAAAAAAATGATAACCCTCCAAAGCAAGAAGGTGAGAACTTCAAGCCAGGTTCAGGTTGCTGTATGACCGAGTGTCCTGACTGCCCTTGGGGTTATAGAGTGCCTTCCCAGAGCTAATTTGCCAAATACAAAGAATTATTCTTAGCTATCTCAGCATAAAATTTGGAGCTAGCTTTAGGGCTTCTTTGGTAAGTTTCATGATCGACATGAATCAAACCAAAGCGAGGCTTCATGCCAAGCGCCCATTCAAAATTATCCAACAAACTCCAATAAAAATAGCCGCGTATATTTACTCCCTCTGTAATTGCCTTGTGCAAGTAAACAAGGTGGTTATGAATAAATTTGATTCTTTCTGGATCCTCGATATCTTTTTCCTTAGTTTCTATTTGGCAATAACCATTTTCAGTTATAAAAACAGGAGTATCTCCAATCAAAGACTTAAGTCGCTTGTCGGTCAGTGCTTTATACAAACCACGGGGATAAAGCTCCCAGCCAAGAGCATTGGTCTTAGATTTAAGTTGTTTTAAATCTCCCCAGACGGTAGCGTCAAGTTCAGGATTTGCTGGATCTTTAGCTTTGGGGTTTAGTGCATAACTAAAACGAGTATAGTAATTGACCCCCAGAAAATCTAAAGCATCCAGTTCAGCACAAGATTCTATAAAAGCATGGTTATGTAATTGCTTGCGGATGATATTGGGTACTGCATCCATTTTTTTCCAGTTTGGTTCTGATATGGTTTCTGGATTCATGAGCTCGTCATAGGGCTCGTAAGAATAAAGGTTTTGTGCAAAGCCAATCTGAGCTTCAGAGTTTACTTCTTTAATAGCTTTATAAGCAAATTGATGCCCCACCAGTAAGCCTTGATAGGCTCTCAAATAAGCAAAGAAATCATTTTCTTTACCAGGAGGCCAGATTCCTGATTCATAACCAAAACCAAGAAAAATATTTGGCTCATTGTGGGTCATCCAGTATTTAATACGATGCGAAAATTTCTCTGCTAAAAATCTCGCAAAATTACTAAACTCCAATGCTGTTTTAGGATTCTCCCAGCCTCCTTCTTTAGCAAGCCAATTTGGAATCACAAAGTGTACTAAAGTAGCAAAGGGTTGAATTCTTTTGCCAGGTTCTTTACCCATAAGCTCATCGAGCAAATTTGAATAAAACTGCAAAGTATTTTCATCGAATTGTCCAGGACCGCGATGCAGGCGCGCCCAATTAAAAGAAAAACGATATGAATTGGTATTCATGTCTCGCATAAGTTGCACATCCTCAACCATATGTTGGTAATGTTCTACAGCTCTGCCATCACCACTAGGGTCTAAGACTTTGTCTTTTCGATCTATCCACTCAGACCAATCGGAAAGCTTACCTAAGTATTCTTCAGGATGACCTTCAATCTGAAAAGCTGCTGTTGCTGTGCCCCAGTAAAATTTGTTAGGAAACTTAAGAGACTCTTGGTAATGTAAACCCATAAACTAAATTATTTCAATATCCTCGTTTTTGACCCAACCGATTTCACCTGAGTGCTTAATTTGTGACCATTCATTTTCTTGATGCAGTAAAAAAACAATCTGACCATCAAGTAATTCAAAAAGTTCAGAAAAACTTTCACTATTTCCAGAATAAGCCATAGTTGAGATTTGTGTAACCACTGCCTTATGTTGTAATTTTTGACTTAGACCTAAAAAAGCGGCATTAGCAATGGATAGCAAGAAAAATAAATTAACAACAAAGCTTAAACTAGGTCTTGAAACAAAAATTTGCTTACGCAGAAGAAATAACACATTGAAAATGAGTACAAAAATTAAAGATTCAGCAAAACTCATGTAATTGTAAGCAATCAAACTCGGCTGTTCAAGTTTGATTTCATTTTGCATCAAACTCAAATTGTTGCTAATCTCTTTGTTTCTTGGCATTATCAATTTAGCTCTCAAAAAAGCTTTTGTCGCAAGACCATATTCTTGAAGACGATAGTGAGAATTCCCTAGATTAATCAAGACAAAAGGGTTCTCTGGATTCTCCAATGCAAGATCCTCAAAAACAGTAGCAGCTCCTTGGTAGTCTGCTTTTTGATAGTATTCAGTGGCAATCTGCAACTTTTCTTTATCCAGCATTAGACAAACTTCCTTTTCTTTCTTTTTTGAGCTCTTTTAAAATACTCAATGCCTTTTCTCTAAAATACTCAATATCTTTTGTTTCAGCACCTGGCATAGCGTAATTAGAGAAATCGCTCTCTTTAAAAAATTCACTAACTTGCTCTTTTAGTTCTTGGTCTTCTATTTCGTAACGCGTCACCATCTCTCTGAGGGCTTTAGATATATCAACAAGGCTAATAGCTTTTTTGATTTTGTCTTTAATCTCCTTAAAATCTTTTCTTGTTTCTACGCGCTCGGGCTGTAAATTTCTGACTTTATTAAATACAAAAACCAATAATGCAAAAGCATTCAGGAAAGCCAGAATAAATAAAAGTGAGAACTCTTTGATTTTTATAGGCTGGTAGTCAACAACTTGCTCCTTAGAGATAGCAAGAATTTCATTGGACTTAACAAGGTTGTCTTGAAGAGACTTTCTGGCATTGGTATCACCATTAGAATCTCTTGAACCCATCGACCCGCCTAGTATATTAATTTCAAAATTCTCCTCACCATGCTTTTCGTATTTGCCTGTTTTAGGATTGAAATTTATTAATGGCAATAAATCGACACTGATTTTTCCTGTTTGTTTTTTGGGAATAACAGCAGTCTTACTAATAGCCTCATAGTAGAGAGCCGAGTTGTTAATTTCTTCGCTGATACTTTCTTTGTCTTTAAAAATACTATACTGCTGGGATTCTTTGACACGATCTAAAACCAAAGTTTTCAAGTTACCATTACCATAGATTTTAGATTTAATAGAAACAGCATCACCAGCATTAATTGAAGAGCTACTAATTTCGTTGTTCACCACAAGATCACCAACATAGCCATTAAATCCTTCTGGTGCTCCTGCCGGTAAAGACCTGACATTAATAGACAAACTATTTGTTGCTAATTTCAATTTCTTTTCGGAGACAAAAGGGTTCATGAAGGCAAATGCATTCATGTTTTTAGGATAAGCGTTTTCTTGAAGGGCGATTGCTGCAATATTGTGGCTTGCAATATTGAGCCTGCCACTCTTGATAGGGAACAGTACGAAATCTAGCTCGTATACAAGATAGCGCTCACCTTTGTAGTCTTGTTGATATTCTTTGGCTTTGTCATCTTTACGTTTTATAAAATCATCAAGCTCTAAAGGTGGGACATCAAGGCTACGCAAATTACCCTTATGAAAAACTTTGAGCTTTAAAAGTATCTGTTGATTTTGATAGGGCTTAGTATTGTCAATTGAAAAACGCGCAAAAATATCAGCTTCAGGCTTCCTTACATTATTGCGCGTGATCTGACGTAAGTTATTATTAGGAGGTCTACGGTTCGCGCGCGGAGCCTTAGAGCCTTGATAACTCTGAGCTTTCATTTGAGTGATATTTAGCTGAAACGCCTTAGTGCTATAACTTGAACCAGAACCAGTAGCTGTAATTGCCGGGATGGTAAGAGCACCTGGGTGCTTAGCTCTGAGTATATAGGTTAGTTCTTTTTTTTGGGTTTGCACGCCATTAATAAG
>CAWUIS010000065.1:0-8634 GCA_963922625.1 uncultured Candidatus Melainabacteria bacterium
GTCCTGACCAGGTTCAAAAAAGGCTTGATAAAGCTTTAAAGTTAGATGCTTAAAATTAAGTTCATCAACAGAAATGAATTTGCTGCTTTACCAGGTGTTGTAGCAGAATCTGTTAAAGATTCATCTCAAACACGATCAGATCATCATGTAAATGGTAAAACCATGCAAAAGAAAATGCATGGTTTTACTGATTATGCTTATGCAACTGGAGTTAAAGATTGTGTTTCAGTTGCTTTAATTCCTGATAATAAAGAAAAAAAAGCAAAGTTATTGCATCTGAATGCAGCTATGTTTTTAGAAAACCTTGATGCTATCGATAGATTTATTAGGCTTGATTTAGATGATGAAGACTTGAAAAACTCTTCTTCTGTTGTTCTTGGTTCTCTTGGAGAAGTCAAAGACTTTGGTGATGGATATAATAAAACTATTAAAGTGAGCCAGGCATTGCTTAAAAAAGTTCTCAAAATTCTTAGTGATACAGGTACAAAAATCTCTCAATTTACTCATCAAAAAGGAACTTTTATACCTGCGCCAGCAATTGCTGAAAGTCATATATATGTTGATAGGCCAAATTCAGTTGTTTACATCTATGCAGATCACTTAAATCTTCCATTAGATAAAAACGGAAATATTGAGATTGGAGAAAATGGTATTGATAAATCTAAGCTGGTGCCTCAAGGAGGTATAACAAGCGAGAATGAGCTTTCAAGATTCTTTGGTGTGATAGAACAGAATCATTCCCTTGAATTTATAGGTTAATACTTGTTATTATATTAGTCATTATCTATGTTTGATATTCCATTATCAGGACTAGCTTTAGATTTTAATGGTGATATAGCTGAATCTGTTGATCGATCTTTTGAAGCTGCCGACAATATTAAGCCTACAGGAACTGGATTCAACTCTGTGCTAGGTAATAATCCTGACAGTTTGCATGTAATCAGTCAATTTGACAATGGCACTGATGTTCCAACTGAGAATGTTATACACAAGATTCTAGGAGGGGCAGGGGGAGTTAATGTAAATGATTTTATAAAGACCGCTACTTCTTTAGCAAATAGCCTATGGGCTACCTATGCAGATAATGTAAGGAAAGCTACAAGAAGAGTGTTGCTTGCAGATCAAGAAGGTTATACAGATGTTCAAATTAGTATCAAAGAATCCCTGCAAGAATTTAATCAATATTATGCACTTTTTCAAGAAGAAGTTTCAAAGATTGCAAAAAATTGGTTAGTGGAACCTACTGATAAGCTATTAAAATCAATATCTGATTTTTACGAATTTGTAACTAAATTACCGTCAGGTAAATAGATATCATATTAAAATTTGGATTGCTGAACCCGACTCTGAATTTACGTATTGTAAATATTGTATTAATATAAATAAATGGCGCTGATGCAAAAAGTACCTAGCCACAAAAAAAAACTCAGGCTTCAAGCAAAGGAAACTATTAAAAACTTAGTTTCTGACAAGCAGCTTTTTTATCAAAGACAACAAAAACTAGTCGAGCGCATTGAGTCTTTGCCAGAATTTCAAAAAGCAAAAAATATTCTTACCTACTACCCTTTGGATGATGAGTTTGACCTGACCTCACTGATCATCAGTAATGAAAACAAAAACTGGTTTTTACCAAGACCAATTGGTAAGTCAATAATGCTGATGTTTCAAGTTGAAAATATGCACGAGCTGATAGATGTTCGCTTTGGTGTTAAAGCGCCTAAATCATCTAACCAAACAATCTTACCAAGTGAGATTGACTTGTTTATAGTGCCAGCACTGAGTTTTGACAAGCAAGGCTACCGGCTCGGACGCGGCGCTGGCTACTACGATAGGCTCTTAAGCATAGCTAGTAAAAAATCTAAATCCATTGGTGTGATTTTTGAGGAGTTGCTTTTGGATGAGCTGCCTCATGAAGCTCATGATGTTAAATTAGACAAAGTTCTAACAATGTGAAGCATTCTTATTAAAAGCTTCTGTCATGGTTTTGATTAAAGCTTCATCAATTTCTGTACCTGACCATATCGAAAGAGATTTTACAGCCTGTAATATCAACATCGAGCTGCCATCAATAGTTTCAAGACCAGTTTTTCTGGCGTTTTGTAAAAACAAAGTATCACTATAAATCAAGTCATAGACGAGAGTGCCTTTTTGAAGCGAGATTAATTGGGTCTCTGTTAAAGGCATAGTACCAGCGAGTCTGCCTTGTCCGACTGGTGTGGCGTTAATAATTAGGCTAGTATCACTAAGATCTTCTTCATCTG
Organism: uncultured Candidatus Melainabacteria bacterium; assembly: GCA_963922625.1. GTDB lineage: Bacteria > Cyanobacteriota > Vampirovibrionia > LMEP-6097 > LMEP-6097 > CAWUIS01. The sequence continues at coordinate 2,262 of CAWUIS010000065.1, forward strand.
TGTATAGTCTTAAATTTAACTCTGTGTTTTTGACATGCGGCAAAGTGCCATCGGTTTTAGATAGGTTTCTGACATAGACATTAATCTCAGCAACTCCCATATCTTCAAGTGCCACTATTACTGATTTAGAAGCTCCCCCTGCACCAATTAGACTTACTTTTTTGTCTTTGAGATCATGGTTCTCAAGTGATTTCATGAAGCCGTAATAGTCTGTGTTGTAACCATGTATACCCTTTTCTGAAATGACAAGAGTATTGGTTGCTCCAATTCTAGTTACCAACTCATCTCTGTAATTAAGGTACTTAAGAACTTTTTCTTTGTAAGGAATGGTGACATTGAGCCCGTGAACGCTACCAAGAAGCTTAGGCATTTCAGTTTCAAAATCCTCTGCACTGATTTCATATTTTTCGTAGTCACCTTCTAAACCAAGGTGCTTAATACCAGCAAGTTGAATTTGCGGTGACTTGCTATAAGAAAGAGTGCTACCTAGGACGCCAAGTTTTAAAGTCTTAGTTTGAGACATGAGTATATTCTGCCCCATAACTTTGGATAGTTCTTACACTGATAGCTTCTTTTTGCAAAGAGCCAAGTGCTTGAACTGTCGCCTGAGAGCCAGTAACAGTTGTGATTACTGGGATATTTTTGGTTTGGGCAATTTTGGTGATAATTTGACTGTCCTCATAAGCGTGCTTGCCTGAAGGTACATTGAGTATTAAGTTTATCTTGTCGTTTTTAAGATTATCAGTAATGTTCGGTCTGCCTTCTTTGACTTTTTTTACTCTGATCACAGGCACTTCAAGCTTTTCTATTGAGGCAGCAGTTCCACTTGTTGCATAGATGGTGTAACCAAGCTGATGCAAGTCTTGGGCGATTTTACTACCAGCTTCTTTGTCGTTGTCATTAAAGCTCATAAAAACACTGCCAGACCTTTGTAAGTTCAAATTTGAGCCTATTTGTGCCTTTGCAAAAGCCATTGGAAACTTTGAGCTAATACCCATTACTTCGCCGGTACTTTTCATTTCAGGACCTAGAAATATACTGGTACCATCAAATTTGTTAAAAGAGAAAACAGCTTCTTTGACTGAGACTTTATCGTTGTTGGATCTTTCCAATTTAGAGTCAGCCTTTAGTTTTTCAATAGGCACTCCTACTTGTATTAAACTTGCTAGTTTAGCCCAATCAACACCTGTTGCTTTGGAGATAAAAGGCACACTGCGGCTCGCTCTTGGGTTTACTTCAAGAATATAAACCTCATTGTCTTTGACAGCATACTGAATATTCATCAAACCATTTACTGAAAGAGCTTTGGCAAGGGCTTTAGTGGAGCTTGCTATTCTAGCTTTAATTTCATCATCAAGGTTTTGTGGAGGGTAAACACAAGCTGAATCCCCGCTGTGTACACCTGCGTATTCAATATGCTCCATGATTCCTGCGATCTCACAGTCTTTGCCGTCTGCAATTGCATCTACGTCAATTTCAATAGCTTGATCAAGAAATTTATCAATGAGTACAGGGAACTGCCCATCTTCAAGCATTGTCCTATTAAGCCAGTCTATAACTTCTTTATCGCTATGGACTATGTCCATACCTCTGCCACCAAGTACATAACTAGGTCTGAGAACTACTGGATACCCAATTTCTGTGCAAAATCTTTGTGTCTCTGAGTGCGAGTTTGCAATAGCGTTTTGAGTTTGTTTTAAGCCAAGCTCGTTGAGTAATTTACCAAAATGATCCCGGTCTTCAGCAAGGTCGATTTTTTCTGGTTGGGTACCAATAATTTTTACTCCCTCAGCTTCGAGTGCTTTAGAAATGTTGAGTGGTGTTTGTCCTCCAAGCTGGACTATCACCCCTTTAACCTTGCTACCAGACTGATTTTCTTTATTCCAGATCTCAAGTACATCTTCCACAGTGATAGGCTCAAAATAGAGCTTGTCACTGGTATCAAAGTCAGTCGAAACTGTTTCAGGGTTGTTATTGACCATGATAGTCTCGAAGCCTTGTTCTTTGAGTGCTTGAGCTGCATGAACACAGCAATAATCAAATTCAATTCCTTGACCAATACGGTTGGGACCCCCACCAAGAATCATGACTTTTTCTTTGTCACTAGTCTTAATCTCATCTTCTTGGTCATAGCTTGAGTAGTGATATGGGGTGTAAGATTCAAACTCACCGGCACAGGTGTCAATGGTTTTGTAGACTGGGTGGATCTTGTACTGCTTTCTAAGCTGATAAATATCCTTTTTGGTGGTATTGATACAGCTATTTAGAATAAGCGAGATTTGCTTGTCAGAGAAGCCGTCTTGTTTGAGTTTGAGAAGTTTTTCCTTGCTTAGAATATCAGCAATGATTTTCTCTGTTGAAATACTGTCTAGGGCTCCACTAGCTTTAAGGCTTTGGTGCTTTTGAATAAGTGAGCTTTGTAGCTTTTTGCTTGTGTTACAGATGTCTTCAAGCTGTTCTAGAAACCACATATCTATTTTAGTGATGCTATGAATCTCTTGGCTACTGGCGCCAAGGTACATAGCAGAGAAGATTTGGTAAACCCTTTGTGAATTTGGAGTAGTGATTTTGCTGAGATAGTTGATTTTAAGAGCTTCTAGCTCATCTTCGCTAAGTTGTCTTTCTGAAAGCCTTTGCAGTAATTCTTTACAAATAAAACCAATAGGACCTTTAGATTCAAGCCCTCTTAAAGCTTTTTGGAAGCTTTCTTTAAAACTTCTTCCTATAGCCATGGTCTCACCCACGGATTTCATTTGTGTGCCAAGTTTATCTGGGCTCTCAGGAAACTTTTCAAAAGCAAATCTTGGTACTTTAGTGACAACATAGTCAATACTGGGCTCAAAGCTAGCCATGGTTTTTTCAGTAATGTCATTCGGGATTTCATCAAGAGTGTAGCCAATAGCAAGCTTGGCTGCAATCTTAGCTATTGGAAATCCAGTTGCTTTTGAAGCTAGAGCACTTGATCTTGAAACTCTTGGATTCATCTCAATGACAAGAATTTCACCGTTATCTGGGTTGACTGCGTATTGAATATTGCTACCACCAGTCTCCACTCCAACAGCTCGAATAATTTTTTTAGAGGCGTTTCTAAGTGCTTGATACTCTTTGTCACTAATAGTCTGAGTTGGAGCAACAGTAATGCTATCGCCCGTATGAACCCCCATTGGGTCAAAATTTTCTATAGCACAAACAATCACAACATTATCGTTGAGATCACGCATTACTTCAAACTCAATTTCTTTCCAGCCAAGTACCGATTGTTCAACCAAAACTTGCCTATTAGGGCTGGCATTAAGACCTTTGATAAGGATTTCATCTAACTCCTCAAGGTTATAGGCAATGCCTCCGCCGTAACCACCAAGAGTAAAAGCTGGCCTTATGATAATAGGAAATCCTATCTTATCAGCTATCTCATGCCCTTCAGCAATGGTAGTAGCTATATGTGATGCGGGTGTTTTAAGACCTATGCTGTCCATTAAGTCTTTGAATTTTTCTCTGTCTTCAGCGACTTCTATTGCTTCTAACTGTGCCCCTATGAGCTTGACATCGTATTTTTCAAGAACCCCCGCCTTAGCAAGGGCTACAGTAGTATTAAGGCTTGTTTGACCACCCATGGTTGGTAAAATGGCATCAGGTTTTTCGATTGCTATAATTTTTTCAACAAACTCTGGTGTAACAGGCTCTATATAAGTTTTGTCTGCAAAGCTCGGGTCTGTCATGATGGTAGCTGGGTTTGAATTAACCAGTACTACCTCAAAACCTTCTTGCTTGAGAGCTTTACATGCTTGGGTTCCAGAGTAATCAAATTCACAAGCTTGTCCAATGACAATAGGACCAGCTCCTATTATTAGTATCTTTTTTAAATCTTCGCGTTTGGGCACTAAAATTTGATTGTATCAGATTTTAGTCAGCACAGGCAAAATGCTGATAAGTAATTAATTGGCAGTGGGTGGTTTTATCACAAATAAAAATAAAAAATCAGATAGACTTAATCTTTTTGAATTTTGGTTATAGCTATTTTCAGATTTAGAAAACAAATAAGCCATAAGCCAAAAAATCATACTTGAAACCAATAACAATACTCTCATTTCATCCATATTTTTATAATACCATACAAAGCTAAGAGTCGAACTGTTCCTGAGTAAAATATACTTAATTATATAAGAGTGAATGAAAGTACTAGTGGTAAGTCAATATAATATAGAGTTATTTTGAACTAAAACCCAGGATTTATAAGGATTTATTTTTTTTGCTCGCCTTTTACGCCTGTTATGTTGAGTCGATAAGGGCCGTCGCCCTCTCTAAACTAAATCATTTGAATTTACTTAGAAAAATAATAATTCCTCATCTTGTATTGTATAATTACTGAATTATTAATACTTAATCTCATTCTAGTTACTGCGCACAATTTTGACGATTATTTTTCTGCCCCTTATGCGGCTGATACTGAAGCTCGTCCTTTTGTGAAAAACATTCCTTCCGATAAGCGGATTGTAAATGATGGGTTGAGTGACAATTCAAATTTAGGAAACATCTTTGATAAAGCTGAAGAGTATTCTTGCTATGCTGCTATCGCTGCAAATGTTTTTGGCGGTTTTATGCAGCTTACTAATATCTCTGATGATTTAAGGTCAAAAATAGAAGGAGTTGCTAATACTATTTTGAATTTTAGCTATGTGCCCTATGGATTAAGCGGAATGAATAATGGTGCTAAGAAAAAGAACTTTTTTCAGGTGCTGGGATTTATGGGTGAAGTAATTACACCGTGGTTTGGTAATTTGAAAAATCTCTATTTAATGCGAGGCATGGCTACTGGTACGGATCAAATTTGGGTGGCAACAGACCCCAGTCTCTCTCATAAATACCCTGACGGTAATTTTGATACATGGCTTTCTAGTATCAAGGAAATTCCTAAGACTTGCTATAAAATGCTCAAGGAAATAATCAATGATCCTCTTTCAGTGATTCCTTCCTTTAAGGATTTATCGAATAATGAGTCTAAAGGGCACATGGCACTTTTAAGTAGTCTAGGTTCTATTGGCTCAAGCTTGGGTTATATACTAACTGGAAAGGAAAATATATTTGGTCCGATAAGAGATTTATCGTCATGGGGTTTGGACTTTGAACTTTTATTTAGAAAGGGAGAAAAAGCTGAAAAAGCAGTTGCTTCAGGGGCTGCTTTTATAATTGAAAGTAGTTTAGATTTTATTGCCCGATTCGTTAAAAATAATAACACTCGTTTGTTTATTAATATGATGTCACATGCTGCTGGAAGAATAGCTTTACGGCTTTACAAGTTGTATGATCCAGCATCAAGCGAATAATTTACTTATCAGAAGTAAGGTCGTGCCGTCATGCTCCAGGTGCTGCACACATAATATTATGCGCCTGCCTGGTGGAAATAATTTACTTATCGGTTTAGTGTTTTGGCTTTGTTTATTCGCTCTGGAATTGTTTTAATTTCAAAGGTGCAAGTCTTGATTCATTAGTTATAAATAATCTGGTGTTTGCATAGTTTGATTTTCTGCTGGTTGGTGATTGTCTGACTTTGTTATTAGTACTAAAAAGGTTTTTATTGTTTTTACGATCAATTTTATTTTTAAATGTCATAGCTTCTTCCTTTCCTGTCTCAAGTTCTTCAATTTCTTCAGCTAGATTATCCTCGTCTAAATCCTCTAAAAGACCAACAAGCTTTTCGATACTACTTGAGCTTTTTCTATCTTTTACTGCAAGGTTTTCTGATTCAATTTTAGTGTTAACTTGCTGATATTTTTCCAAATATTCACCAAGAGTCAGATCGTTGTCTTTTGATAAATTTTGATTATTGAGACCGAGTATAAATTCAGGATTAACGCTCATAATATCTTTATATGATTTTGATGAGCAATTGAATACAACTTAATAGCTTAGATTTTTGAGACTAGTCTAGTCTTTTAATACTAGAAGCTTAGAAAAAAGTTCTTTGATTTTTTCTAGTGACTTGATTCCTGGTTTTTGTTCTAAACCACTAGAAAGATCCAGCATATAAGGCTTGCACTGCATGATAGCCTCTTCGACATTTTCTGGCTTTAAGCCTCCTGAAAGCACCAGCGGAGTTTGTATGCGTGATTTAGCTGCTTGGAATATCTCCCAGTCAAAGGTTTTACCGCTACCTCCAAGCTGTTTGCTATCTTTGCTTTTGTTGTCCAGCAAAACCATATCGCAGTTCTCTTCAAAATCATTGATATCGTCGATATCATTAATACTTGCAATAAGTACTGGTCTAATAATTTTATATCCAAGCAATCTTAGCTTAGACAAATCAGCACTAGGAAGTGAAGCATAAAGCTGTAGTGTTTTGATTCCAAGCATGGAGCTTGTACTAATAAGCTGA
>CAWUIS010000066.1:0-8566 GCA_963922625.1 uncultured Candidatus Melainabacteria bacterium
CTGATTTGTTATACCAGCGCCTAATATTCTGAATCGTGATGATGCTTGGATTAATAGGATGGTAGACCATTAGCTCAGGTAGATAGAGCATTGGGATTTTCAATGTTGATAAGTACTCAAAAAATTCATAGTCATCTAGTAAGCCAAAACCACCAGCTGCACTCGGGCCTAGGTCAGTACGAAAATTACCACAGTTCTCAAAAATTTCTTTACGAATAAAAACATTAGTACCTGAAGGAGTCTCAGCTACCCCAAATTCAGTATTGAAAGGATAGCTTTGCTCGACATCACCGTAGCTGTGAGCCCCAAAAACTTTTTGATCAGCTCCATAAGGCTGCTCTAAACTTAACCAAGTAGGAAAATCATCTTGCCACATCGGTATGACACGGCCGCCATAAACTCCTATTTCATGATCATTACATTCATCAGCCAAACTATAAGCTTGCTCGAGCCAGTTCTCATCGAGACTGATGTCATCATGCAAAAATGCAATTAAGTCACCTGAAGTTTTAGTAACAGCCAAGTTGCGGGCCGCACTCAAACCAAGCTTGGTCTCGGTGAAATACTTTATTGACAATCCTGTACTTTCAATAAAACGATAAGCGACCTCATTAGTGTTATCAAAAGAGTTGTTATCAATAAGTACAAGCTCAACTTGCTTAGCTTTTTCAGCATCTAAAGCAGCATGTTGCAAAGTCAAATCTTCCAGGAGCTGCTCTAGCTCCTCGCAGCGATTAAACGTGCAAATAACAATGCTAAGTTTCATGAAGGTTTTAGTACTTTAATTAAAGTGACTATATACAATTTAAGGCATATTTGCCTCAACCGCAATTAAGATAATGTCAAGTCTCGCAGATTATAACTTTGATTTACCTGACAAGCTCATTGCTCGCTACCCTCTTGAGCAAAGAGATGGCTCCAGATTACTGGTTTTTGACAAGCAAACAGAAGCGATTCAGCATAAAAACTTCCTGGATCTTCCTCAACTTTTGCAAGAAGGGGATATTTTAGTACGTAATAACTCTAAGGTTCTGCCAGCCAGGTTTTTTGTAAATAGTCCTGATGGAGCGCGCATCGAGATTCTACTCATCGAGGCACAAAACGATGATAAAACTTTATGGTCTTTAAAAGCAAAACCAGCAAAAAGAATCAAAGCAGGAAAGTTTTACCAAAGTGATAACGGCATAGAACTTGAATTCAAACGCGAGCAGGACAATATTTATGTGCTTTTCAAAACAGCTGCTGACCTGGATAGTATTTTGGAAGACTGCGGTCAGATGCCAATCCCCCCATATTTTCAAAGAGAGGCTGAAGAAATCGATAAAAACCGTTACCAGACTATCTATGCTGACGAAACTAAGCAATCAAGTATCGCTGCTCCTACTGCAGGCCTGCATTTCACAGAGGATATTTTCAAAGGCTTAGAAAAAAAAGGTATTGAAGTTGTAGACACAACCTTGCACGTTGGCTTGGGGACTTTTGAACCAATCAGAGAAAATGATTACAAAAAACATAAAATGCATAGCGAATACTTTGAAATCACAGAAAATAATTGGCAAAAAATCATCCAAGCTAAAGCAGCAGGTAGAAGAATCATAGCGATAGGTAGTACCAGCACTAGAGTTTTAGAATCAGCTGCCAGCTTCAATCAATTACAAGGCAAAACCGACATCTACATCTACCCTGGCTATGAATTTAAACTTGTAGATGCCATGATCACAAATTTCCACTTGCCCAAATCTTCTTTAATTTTAATGATTAGTGCTTTTCTTGGGCGAGAGAATGTTATGGCAATTTATCAAGCAGCCATTAACAATAAATATAGATTTTACTCCTATGGTGATTGCTCATTACTTTTCAGGTAAAATAGATCTTCTGCATGAATAAGGAAAATCTCAAAATTTTGTTTTTAGGTCCTGCTGGTTCTGGCAAAGGTACCCAATCTTCAAGGCTGGCAGAAAGCTTCAAGCTCAAGCACATCAGCACTGGTGATCTGATTCGTGGTGAAATTAAATCTGGCTCCGAGCTTGGTAACAAAGTTAAAGCTATTGTTGAAGAAGGCAAACTTGTATCAGATGATATTGTCAATGAAATAGTTAAATCTAAACTTGAAGGACAAGATGGTTTTATTCTTGATGGCTATCCGCGCACTTTGGAACAAGCTAAATTTTTTGCTAGCTACAATAACTTCGATTTTATTTTTGATCTTGAGGTTGCTCGCGAGCAATTAGTTTCAAGGCTAACTGGACGCCGTATGTGCAGCAAAGAAAACAAATCAGACTGTCCTGGTATGTTTCACGTTGATTTTAATCCACCTAAAGTTGAAGGTGTTTGTGATCTTTGTGGGTCGCCTTTATACCAACGCAAAGATGATTCAGATGAGGCCATCGCTAAAAGGCTTGATGGCTACGAAGCTGAAACTGGCAAACCACTCAATACTTATTACGCTGATAAAGTTATAAAAATTGACGCTAGTCAAAAACCTGATGAGGTTTTCAACTTTCTTACAAGTAAGCTTTAAGGATGTCCTTAAAAAGCTTTTTCTGCGAAGCTCTCAAGCTAGTAATCGCTTGAGATTTCTTCCTGGGGCTCTTCCAGGTTATCGATATCACCTTCGTCGGTGAAGATACCAAGCTCAATAGCCTTACCCATAACCAAAACTTTAGTAAGACCTTCATACTCAATAGTAACTTTAGCCTCTGTAAAAGCATTTTGAGGTGAGCTGATGCCTATAATTTGCCAAGGACCAATATAACTACCCACTATCATCTCTTGGGTGTTTTTCTTAGCCTTATTCATAGCCTTGGTTGCAAGCTTAAGTATTTTACGCTTACCAGTACCTTCTAAAATATCAAAATCAGCAGACTGTTGATTAATCAAACCAATAGTATTGTCTTTGGAGGTCAAGACACCAACCAATGTAGCCCGGTAAGCAGTTCTTCTGTAAGTATTTGGTTTTTGATTTCTGAGTCTTTCTAATTCAGCAGCTTTTCTTAGATCCGCGATAATAGATTCAGGCATTGCAAAAGGATTTTTTCTGCCAGCACCTTTATAAATTTTACTAACAAGGCGGCTCTCTTCACCCCAAGCTTTAGATTTTTGAGCAGAAACTTCCCAGACTGGTACTGTTTCTTTTTTAGCAACAATAATATTGCGCTTAGATTTTTTAGGTCTGCGTGACTTACGCTTAGAGACATAATCACGTTTATCAACAAAGAAAGTGCTGTATGTAAAGTAGCCTCCAAAAAGCAACAACACAACTGTGAGAATAACTAAGTTTCTATTAGCAAGAAAAGCGGCAAGCCCTGTTTTTTCTTCTTCATCTTCTGAAAGCTCGTCAATGACCGTCTCTTCGCTGTAGTCGTAAGCAGAAAAAGTCCGGAAGGGCAAAGTATCTTCGTCGCTGCTCTCGTCCTCTTCAAAATTTGTATTTGTATCTAAGTTCTCTTCAAAACTATCTTGCGTAGAGCCTGTACCGAGTAACTCATCAACATCCTCTCTAAATGGATCACTGGCTTTAACTGGCTCTTCAATAACGGGGGCAATGAAATCATCTTGCTTTTGTTCTTCAGGCTCAATATCATCCATATCGTAGACTGGCTCTTCAAAACCAGCTGCATTTTCTACCATCTTAGGCTCTAAAGGTACAAGGTCAAGTTCATCTTCAAAGCTAGAATCATCAACTAATTTTTTCTCAGGTTCAGGGCTGGCAGTCTCGATAATGTCACTAACATCAAAGCGAGCAGCACTAACTGTATCCATAAAAGAAATTGGCTGATCTAATATATTTTCGGACTTGCTTTCTTCGTCTTCTTTAAAATCTGTGCCTGGAGCAAAAATATCATTAAGCTCATCATGCAGAGAATCATCAAATTCTGAACTCTCGGCTTCATCTTCTGCTTCATCTTGTGCTGATGTATCTGAAGCATGAATTAATGGCTCAGGCTTGAACTCTTCTACTATAGGTTCAATAAATTCCTGGTCTTCATCATCACTAGCATCTTCCTCGTGCGTTGACAGGTCTAAAGGTTCTGATTCTTGATCTTCTTCCTGACTTTCCTCTTGCTCCGCTTCTTGAACTTGCTCAGAGACAATTTCCGGTTCTGGTTCCGGCTCAGGTTCTGGAATACTCTCAGGAATCTCCTCTATTTTCTCGTCAGAAAAAGCTGGCTCTTGGTCAGAATATTCAAGACCCAATATCTCGTCTAGGGCATCAGGCTCTCTAACTATTTCTGGCTCTGGTTCTGTATTAAGTACTTGAGGAGGATCTTCTGGCTCTGGGATAAGCTCTTCATTGATAATAAAACTTTGCTCTTCTGGCTCATCATCTTGAGAGCTTTCTTGGAAAAGATTTATATCGTCATCTTCTTCAATTTTAGGTTTTGCTTCTTTGAAAAAATCAATTGCTTCTAGTTCAGCACTAGAACTGGTTTCATCATCTTCAGAGACAAAAGACTCTAGAGCGCCAGTACCGCTAGCGTCGTCTTCTACCTCGTATGAATCTGCAGGAGGCCACGACCTCGCTTCGTCAGCAGGCTCAAAGAAAGAGGGCTTCTCTTCAGGATTTTGCTTATTGTCCTCAGACATTTATTTTTTGCTTGGAGGAACCACGCGCATTAATTCTTCTAGCGTAGTTTTTCTTTGAAGTACTTTTTGTCTAGCAGCTGCAAAAAGAGTTGGCATATTGAGATCCACCATAGCTTTGCTGAGTTCTTCAACACCAGCACCTTTAGCGACAACCTCTTTCATCTCTTCTGTAAGCGGCATCAACTCAAAGATACCTTCTCTTCCTGAGTATCCTGTATTATTACAATTTTGACAACCCTTGGCCCTTACAAGCGTACTGCCTTCAGGTATACCAATCGACGCTGCTTCTTCTGCAGAGCAGATATAGTCTTCTCCACAAGCAGAACAAACTCTACGTAAAAGTCTTTGAGCAACTACCCCAACAAGGGCACTTGAAACCAAATAAGGAGCAACACCCATATCCGTTAAACGGGAAACTGTACTTGGAGCATCGTTTGTGTGCAAAGTACTCAAAACCAAGTGACCTGTCAAAGCAGCCTTGATCGCAATTTCAGCTGTCTCTAAGTCTCGAATCTCCCCCAACATAATAATGTCAGGATCTTGTCTCAATATACTTCTCAGCCCGGCAGAAAATGTCAAACCAGCTTTGGCATTAACCTGAACCTGATTTACTCTGGCTAGCTGAAATTCAACTGGGTCTTCAACGGTAACAACGTTTTTAGAGGTATCAATAAGCTTAGCCAAGCTCGTATACAGAGTTGATGTTTTACCAGAACCAGTAGGTCCAGTAATCAAAACCATGCCCTGCGACATACCAAGCCAAGATTCATAAGTAGGGATGATTTCAGCTGGCATCCCCAAATCACCAAGCTCAAAAAAACTATTCTCATGTGGCAAAAGACGAATCACACACTTTTCACCGTAAAGAGTTGGCAAGGTTGATACCCTCAGATCCAGCTTGGAGTCACCAATTATCTCTGTAACACGACCATCTTGAGGTATACGCGATTCAGCAATATTCAGATCAGCAATAATTTTGATACGAGCCAGAATAATTTTGCGGTAATCGTTTTGCGGATCACACTTATAGCGAGCAATATCACTTAAAACACCATCTATTCTGTAGCGCACAATGAGGTCATGCTCGGTTGGTTCGATATGAATATCAGAAGCACCGGCTTTAGCTGCTTCCATTAAAACCCAACGCACCTCATTACCAATAGAGTTCTCATCGTTAGCATTGATAGATCTCTTTTTGATTACATCGATGGTGGCAGCAAGGTCAGCACCTAGTTTATTTTTCTCTTGTTTCTCACCGCTAGTACTCTTGATGACAAAATCCCAGCTTCTTTGGTTGATTTTGACAACTTTAATCTCGCTATTATTAGCAAGTGCTTTTAATCTTTCTGCAAGGCTGCCATTGGCGGTTTCAGGACAAGCAACAAAAAGTTGGTTTTGTGTAAATAAAAGAGGGATTGCCTCTGATTTAGGCCACTCAGGGCGCATTGAAGAAATCAAACCTTGATCTAGATATTTTGGATTGAGATCTCTTTGTTGATTGATAAGCAATTGCAGAGCTTCTTTGAGGGAAGCTTTGTTGCGCTGAAGCATTTGATAAGCTGATAGTTCTTTACTTGTAGTTTGTGACATATTGTGCCGGATTTCCTATCTGCCCAGGTAAGCTTGAATTAATTTATAGGTTGTTTCAAGCCTATCTATTTGATACCCAGCAACATATTCTTTCATACGGTCACTTACTTGAATAGATAGCATTCCCAACTGATTTATAACCTCAAAACCGTAGTTATCAGTCAAATCATCACCTAAAAAGATTAGGTAATAATCTGGGTACTTTTTGTGCAAATCATAAATTGCCTTGCCTTTGTTAATATCCTTGGGCAAAAATTCAAAAACATCGTGACCTGTTTGTACTCGAAAAAGCTCCATATGTTTTTCAGATTCTTTATATAAAATTTCAAGTAAGGCTTCTCGGTCAGGATGCTCTCTTAGATGCACTGTAATTGATAATGGCTTTTCCTCAAACCAAATGTTAGATATTTGTGAGAGATTCGCTTTGATAGTTTGTAGGTGCTCAGTATAGTTACTCTCTCTGTGCTCCTCATCGCCTTGATCGTTTTCAGCACCATGGGTGCCGTAGAGTTTGGTTTTACTATTAATCTTGCCTCCTAAGAGCATTTTCAAATTAACTAAAGCCCTTCCAGTGACAATTGCAGTTTGGGTATTTTCTCTTTCGCTCAGCTGATTGATTAAGCTAGCATTTTCCTCGGTCAAAACAGCGTCATTAAAATCCTTAAAAAAGGGAACTAAAGTACCATCGTAATCAAAGATGAACATGACTTTCTCTTTTTCAGATAGAATTTCTAGGAAAAGTTTTTCATCTAGAGGCTTAGGCGTATTTTGAGTGACCACAATAGCATTATACCGACTACTACAGCCGATGGCAGTAGCAGTTTTTTTAATGAGAAATACGGCGAGTCTTATCATTCAAAGCATGGTGCTTACTCAGAAGCACTTTATAAACACGTGAGTGCTTGTAAGATTCAAGAACTTGCTAAAGACAATAAAGAGCTGTGTATTTTAGATTTATGCTTCGGGCTTGGTTACAACACAGCAGTTGCCATCAACGAAGCTCTCAAAACAAACAAAAATTGTTTTTTGAATATTTTTGCCCTTGAAAGTGAGCTGGAAGCGCTTAATAAAATTAAAGAGCTTCAGGTGCCCCAAGAAATCGAGCCCATTGTAGACAAGCTTGCCAAGATTACTGAAGTTGAGGCAGATACGAGTTTTTTGTTTCCGCTTTTCTCAATGCGAGAATCTGTACCTTTTAGCACTGGTGGTTTTGAACTGGAGCTGATACTTGGTGATGCTTTGATGACCATTGATATCTTTGACGATGAGATTTTTGATGCCATTTTCTTTGATCCTTTTAGCCCCAAAACCTGCCCTGATCTCTGGCAAGAAGATTTTATAAAAAGTGTTGTTACTAAAGCCAAACCAGGTGCTTTTATTTCTACTTATAGCTGCGCCAGGATAGTCAAAGACAATTTCAGCAAGGCTGGTTGTGAAATTTTTCAGGGACCTGCTCTTGGGCGTAGAGATGGTGGGGTTCTTGCCCAAAAACAATAAAGCCCGTGTCATAGAGTAGAATAACTATCATGTCCTCAATATCAGAAGAAAGTCACAAAGCCAAGACCAGCTATATGCTGCCCTTTGAAAAAATGCATGGGCTAGGTAATGATTTTGTCGTTTTGAATATCAGCCATTTACCCAATAATACTGACCTGGCTTACGAACAAGAGCTTTGCAAAAAAATCTGCAACAGACGCCGCGCCATTGGTGCTGATGGCATGATTGTCATCGACCAAGTTAAAAACTCTGAGCATGCGATTCGCTCATGGCGCTACTACAACGCTGATGGCAGTGTTGCTGAAATGTGCGGCAACGGTATACGCTGCGCTGCCAAATATATCTACGAGCATGGTTTGAGTGCCGAAGAAACAAATTTTAAAATTGAAACTTTAGCTGGTGATATCGGTATAGAGCTTTTAGAGAATGAAATGGTGCGAGTTGATATGGGAGCACCACGCGAGATAGTTGAAAAGCAAAGCCTTACTATCAGTACTTTTCACTTTCCTTACACTTATGTCTCGATGGGCAATCCTCATGTTGTCAGCTTTTGGGATTGTGATCTGAATCATGTAAAAAACTACGGACCACAAATTGAGGTTTTTGAGAGCTTCCCTAATGGTACTAATGTGGAATTTGCCCGTAAGATTGATAACAATAAGTATGAATTAATTGTCTGGGAGCGCGGCTGTGGTTTCACTGAAGCTTGCGGCACTGGTGCTTGCGCTACTGCTGTTGCAGCGATCAAAAAAGGGCTTTGCAAGATGGATGAAGATATTGAAATCCTACTACCTGGTGGAAGCTTGATTATCAAATGGGACTCTGTCACTGGCAGCGTTATGATGACTGGCAAAGCTGAGCTGAGCTATCTTGGTTATTATAATAATTAGAA
>CAWUIS010000067.1:0-8445 GCA_963922625.1 uncultured Candidatus Melainabacteria bacterium
CCTATCTGGGTTACCTCTAAGAGCACCTTTGATAGTAGCGTAATTAGTACCGCAGTAACCTCCACTAGTGACAATAGTATTGTTGCTAGAGGTCAAACCGTAAGCAATCATTTCAATAATTTTGATCTGACTCATAGAAAGATCTTTACTACCAATCATGGCAATGATTTTATTGTCTTGATCAGATATATTTTTAAACTCTTCGTTGAGATCCTGAGTTGAAGGTGGTAAATCAATAGTTGAAGTGCCAAAGCCGCCACCGTCATCTCCTAAAACTGTATCTTTACCTAACAATCAATTACCCTTCAGATCTAAATATCAAGGAAATGATATCAGAAAAGCAGGATGCTTATTTTTTTTTAAGGTCAACAGCTGTTATTCTTGTAAGATGAATTTAGTGTTGGAAACAGAGCAGGAAAATATCTTAAAAGGCTTGAATTCAAGTCAATCTCAAGCTGTTGTGCATAGCGGCTCACCTTTATTAGTACTTGCTGGTGCAGGTTCTGGTAAAACTAAAGTTTTGACACACCGTATTGCTCATATGTTTGCAAGTGGTGTTCACTCGGGTTCAGTCTTAGCGGTAACATTCACTAATAAAGCTGCTAAAGAGATGCGCGCTCGTATCGAAAAGCTTGTTGGTGCCGAGCAAGCTAAATATGCCTGGGTCGGTACTTTTCACTCAATTTGCGCGCGTGTTTTAAGACAGGATATCGAGAAGCTCAGTGTCACAGCACCTGATGGCACTAAGCGCAGGTGGACTAAAAATTTCAATATTTTTGATGAGACCGATACTGTGAACATTGTCAAAGAGTGCATTAAGTCACTGGACCTGGACCCTAAAATCTATAACCCAAAAACCATTCGTTACCGTATTAGCGAGTGCAAAAACCTAAAAAAACTCGCTCGTGATTTTGCTCAAGGAGCGATTAACTACCGCGAAGAAAAAGTTGCCAGTATCTATGAAAAATACGAGGAGCTAATGTGCCGTAATAACGCTCTTGACTTTGATGATCTTTTGATACACACGGTACTTTTACTACAACAAAACGACGATGTACGCAACTACTACCATGAGCGCTTTAAGCATGTATTGGTTGATGAATACCAGGACACAAACCATGTTCAGTACGAACTAGTGCGCTTAATTGTCGAAGGCTGCGCTAAAGAAAAACGAGAAGAAGCTAATTTCCTCAATCAAATTAGTGCTGGTACCCGCTCGATAACAGTAGTTGGGGATGTTGATCAGAGTATTTATTCTTGGCGTGGAGCTGATTTTAAAATCATGATCGGTTTTCAAAGTGACTATCCACAAGCTACTTTAATTAAGCTTGAAGAGAATTACCGTTCTGCTGCCAATATACTAAAGGTTGCTGATCAAATCATTGCCAACAACAGCGAAAGAATCGAAAAATCATTTCTAGCAACCAAACCAGAAGGCGAAAAAATCAGAGTATTTGAAGCACAAGATGAACTAGAAGAAGCGCAGTATATTACAGCTGAGATACAACGATTGGTAGCACAAGGTACCGCCCCAAATGATATTGCTATTTTGTACCGCACTAATGTTCAGTCGCGAGCACTGGAAGAAGGTCTTCTTAGAAGAAACATCCCCTATGTCATTGTTGGTGGTTTTCGTTTTTATGACAGAAAAGAAATCAAGGACATTATTTGCTATTTAAAAGTTTTGCATAATCCCGCTGACGGACAGAGCGTGAAGCGCATTATCAACTAGCCGCGCCGATGCATTGGAGCAACCACTTTCGCTAAGATAGAGTACTACGCCACAAGTCACTCTTATAGTTTTTATAGAACCTTAGTTGAGATTGATGAAGTAGATTCAATTTCAGCTAGTGCTAAGAAAAAAATCCAAGGTTTTGTAGATTTGATAGAAGAGCTGCGCCTTGCAGAAAAATCTCTTGGCTTGGGAGACCTTCTTGATGAAATCGCCAACAAAACTGAATACATCAAAATGCTCAACCAAGCTTCTGATGCTGAGTCAGAATCACGTATTGAAAATATTCACGAGCTTATTGGCGTTGCCACAGATTTTGAGCTCAACTCTGAAGACAACTCCCTGACAGCTTTTCTCTCAGAAATCTCGCTTTTAAGTGAATTAGAAAACACAAAAGACCTAGCCAAGACTGTCACAATGATGACACTCCATGCTGCAAAAGGGCTAGAGTTTGCTGTTGTTTTCATTGCTGGCATGGAAGAAGGCGTGCTACCTCATCAAAGATCTGTAGATGCTAAAGACACCAGTCAGCTTGAAGAAGAAAGACGCCTTATGTATGTTGGTGTCACTCGTGCAGAAGAAAAACTTTACCTAACCCATGCTCGTCGCCGTCGTGTTTTTGGTCAAAGTGAGTTTGCAGTACCAAGTAGATTTTTGGAAGAAGCTCCTCGAGAGCTTTTACAAGGTTATTACGGACAATCAAGTACCAACGAAAGAAAGTCTAGCTTTGCTAAAGACACTAGTGATAATGACTGGATTGATGACACCGCACACTGGGATGATAATGGCAGTTCGCCTAAATCCTCTGGTTCAAGCTTTATCAGGAGACCGGCAAAGCCAAGCTCACACAAAATCGAGTTTAATGTTGGTGATACCGTCAAGCATGGCAGCTTTGGTACTGGTAAGGTTTTACAGGTAATGGGCTCCGGTGAGAAAATTCTTTACAATATCGACTTTGAAGGACGCAAAAAATTACTCGACCCGCGTTTTGCTAAACTAATTAAGCTATGACAACTGGAGCAGAAGAACTGAGTTTATTAGGTGCTCAACAAACCGAGTACCCACAGAGCCCTGAAGCAGCCAAGCTTGAAGTTATTCCAAACCAATGGCAAGGCAATGACTATACTGTTAATTTGGATTGTCATGAGTTTACTTGCTTATGCCCAAAAACTGGACAACCAGATTTTGCTCAGATTCATATCGAGTATATTCCTGGCGAGTTATTAGTTGAATCAAAGGCACTCAAGCTCTATCTTTTCAGCTATAGAAACACTGGTATTTTTCATGAATTTGTCATCAATAAAATCGCAAAAGATCTTTTTGATGCTATGCAGCCTAAGTATTTAAAAGTCAGCGGTGATTTTATGCCCCGCGGTGGTATTGCTATTAAGCCTGTGGTTGAGCTTGCCCCTCAGAAGGCCTAGAATGTGTTCTCTCTCGCTTCATCCAAGGAGTAAACTCCTTGGTTTTCAGCTACATTCGAATAAAAACGCAGGAGCAAAATCTGCGCCGTTACTCCATTCAATTGTTTCAGTATCATGGTTTACTGTAAAGGATTTGAAATACGTCAAGTCTTGCAGTGGTTTAAAAACTTCACCATCCTGAATATACTTTTCAAGATCCACTATTTTTGAACAACCGTTAGTGAATTGAATATCAATCTTATATTCTTCAATATATTTTGCATCTTTAACGTAAATCAGCATCAGTACTTCCTCTTTACTAGAGTAACAAATTTAGTTAATCAAACTAAAGGTGCGATCTTTTTAAGTTTATAACCTTTTTCAGCAAGTTGCCAATCTTCAAGTAAGTCCTCTTGATACTTGATAGCCCACTCAATAACCAGAGCAGTAACCCGTGGGGGTAAGTCACGTTCAATTAGACCAATCTCACGAATTGAAAATCTTCCAGACTTACCCGAATACTTGGCATGGAAATGAGGAGGGGCATGATCATTATGATACATAGCAATAACGATCCCAAGAAATCTACATATTTCCGGCATATATATTAATATTAGCACTCTAGATGAATAGCTTAAATGCCGACACTGCTCTAGTAGTTTTTTCCGGTGGACAAGATAGCACCACTTGTTTGTTTTGGGCAAAACAAAAATTCTCCAAGGTTTACACAGTGACTTTTGACTATGGACAAAGACACAAAATCGAAATCGAAGCTGCAAAAAAAATCAGCAAGCTTGCAGCTGTTAATTTTGACCTGGTACAGATTCCTGAAGTTTTAAGAAGCTCAAGTCCTCTGGTAGATAAAAATATTGCAGTAGAAAAATACCCTAACGCTGAAGCTTTGCCTGGCGGACTCGAAAAAACCTTTGTACCTGGCAGAAATATTTTATTTCTCACACTAGCAGCAAATATTGCTTACGCTCACCAAGCTCAGCATATTGTTACTGGTATCTGCCAAGAAGATTTTGGTGGCTACTATGATTGCCGGGAAGATTTTGCCAAGGCCATGCAAAAAGCCTTAAACCAAGGGATGTTTGGTGCAGATGAAGGCTTTAATATCGAGACACCTTTAATGCACCTTTCGAAGGCTCAAAGCGTTGAGCTGGCGGCAAAAACTCCAGGTGCTATGGAAGCTTTAGCTTATTCTCATACATGTTATGAAGGTATGAACCCACCTTGTGGTCAATGCCACGCCTGCCTTTTGCGGGCTAAAGGCTTTAAAGAAGCTGGTTATCCCGACCCATTGCTTGCACGCGATTTTAAATGATATCCAACAAGTTCTTTCAAATGCTATAATTAGTATTACTTAAGGGCTATGTTGTTTGACGTCAATACAACCGAAAAAAACCCCCAAATCTTTCAAACTGTACAGGGTGAAGGTTTAGATGCTGGCACCCCAGCTTTTTTCATTCGCCTTCAGGGTTGTAGCGTGCATTGTTTTTTTTGCGATGAAAAAGAGACTTGGGTCAAAAGAGAAAACAACACTTCAATATACGATAGCGAGACTATTATCGAAGAGCTCGAGCACACAAACCCATTACTAAAAAGAGTTGTAATTACTGGTGGCGAGCCCAGTGAACAGGCAATCAAGCCTTTGATCCAAGACCTTATTGCCAAATCTTATAAAGTATCCGTGGAAACTGCTGCAACCGGTGAGCACGTAAAAGATTTTTTTGAAGATTATTCTATTAACGGCAATGATAGTTTTTCCATCACCTTTAGTCCAAAGGAGCCCTATTCAAGAACTCGTAAAATTGCTGATAACCGTATTTGGTCAAAGTGCCGTGAGCTCAAATTTGTAGTTGCCAACCAAGATGGCGTTGATTACTTAATTAGAAAAATCATTCCAAAGTTACAAGAAGCTCAAAACAATTGTCCAATTTTCTTAGCTCCAGATTGGTATAACCACGATGAAACCAAATCTTTGATTATGGATCTTTTAGAGCAGTATCCTTCTAAATTTAGACTTGGCGTGCAAATGCATAAGTTAATGGATTTGCCTTAAAGCCTATTATCAAATCATCATTGATCCATACTTTGTAAGCTTAAGCCATTTTATTGGTTTTTGTAGTTTATGAATAGTGTGAATACCACAGCTCCATTGAATAATGATTGGACTCCTTTCAGTCCAGGGAGGTACACTACAAACCCTCGTTTTACACCACCTCATATTGCAAATGCAGGTACCGATGACGTAGCAATCAACAGTACTGAGGCTATAACAAGTTCACCGGAGAACATAAGAGGTAAGAGCCTAGTAAATCACGCAGTAAATGCTGATGGAGCAGCTGGAATAGATACTCCTGCTGAAGTCGCTGAGATTTCAGAAAGTAACTCAGGGAGCTCTAAGGAATTATATGAATTACTCAATAAATCAGTGGCTGCAATAATGGGAGCATTCACCAATGAAACAGGTGCTGATCATAAAATTATAGGAGAATTTGAAGAATTTTTATCAAAACACCCTGGTTCCAAACAGGATTTAAATTTTGAAAGAGATCATGATGAGTTTCATAGTTTTTTAAAGGGTTGCCTTGATTCAGAAACAGGTGAAATTGATATAGAAAAATTCAAGAAAGGTTTTGAAAACTTAAATCCAGCGCTAAAAAATGCATTTGGAGAAATTTTCAATGGCTTAGCAAAACCTTTATTAGAGAATAATGCTGCTTTGATAATCTCACAACATTGTGATGGGCAGGTCAGTCTCATTGCAAAAGCTTTTGACAATATTTCCAATCTAGACGAGGGGACACAAGAAAGAGAGTCAGACCCATCTGCATCTCAAACAAGAAAAGATTTTGCAGAAGCTCTTGCAAAAAAAATGAACCATTTAGAAAAACAAGAAAACGTGATGGCAAAAAGGGGAATTAAATTAAACGGAAACATGAAACAGAATTACTACAGCCGAGAAGTACAAGATTTCATAAACACTTTTAACGAAGGGCGTGATGACAAACTCACAAAAACAGATTTAAATATTTTGAATGTGCATCTCAAGGAAGTTGTACAATCCGGTAGTAGCAAAGAAGAACGCAACCAAGGCCTTGGCGGTTTATTAAATGGGGTTTTCAAAGGTGCTCAAGACTGGACAAAAAACAATCAAATGCTAGCTATTATTGTTGTACCTATGGCTTTAAATCTGGCATCTGGCATCTTGTCTAAAATACCTATTGTGAAGCACCTGGTTCCATCTTTACAGTCAGTAGCATCCCGAATGACTTAAAGTCAAGCAGACCTTATCAAAAAATCAACAGTTGACACTTTGTAATTTAGAGGATTTTGTATGTCTGCAATTGCTGGATTAGCACCTAATATTCAAAAAATAGCTGAAGCTAGCATTCTTGGTGGTGGTGAGAAAGTTACTCAAACCGGTTTACACCACTTTTTAGACTCTTTAATTAGAGGTATGAATCAATGTCAAGTTGGTTTTGATGATGCTACAAAGTCAACGGATACATTATGCCGGCATCTCGTTGAGGCTAAATTAATGACTCAGGAGCAGGCTGATGAAGCTAATGAAGTAGTTGGATCTGCCGTCAAAATGCTTGAGCATGGTGTAAGTGCTGATAAAATACCTGAATTACTAAAAAATTCTATTCAAGCTGCAAAGACTGTCGTTGATAGCTTGAAGTCATTAGATCCTAAAGAGCAATTCACCAATTCAGAAAATTTTAGTACTACACAACAAAATCAAATTTTTGCACATGCTTTAAAAAGAGCAAGTCAAGCTAGTGAAAGTATTAGCAACCCAGATGAGAGAAATGCAAAGTTCTCACAAATCTTAAAACAAGAATTGCAGAGAAATTCTGAAAAGTTATCTGTTAGTTTTCTTAATGAAAAACAAGAACTCTTAGAACAACATATAGAGAGAAAAACCGATCTTCAAAAATTAGAAGGTGCAACTATAGACAAGGGTTTCATTCAAATTGATGAGAAAATTCAGCCAAGCAAAACTGAAAAAGTTTCTAAAGCACTTGAAGCTTTTGCCACAAATGCGGATAAAGATAGAGCAAACGAGGACTTAAAGAGTGCAATTGGAAAGATGTCTCCCCAAGAACAAGCTTATATGAAATCTTTACTATCTGAAAAATCAGCACTCAGCTCTTTTGATCTTAAGTCTCTACTAGAGCATATCCCCGCGGGCTTATTGAGTTTTGCAGCAGCCCATCTTTTTAATAGTAGCTTTGCTGGTATCTTGTTGTTTGGCGCAAGCTTTATTGGAGCAGGAGAGCAGGCATCTGCCCGAGAGACCAAGACTCCACCACCACCTCTAAAAAAAACTGCTTAACCCAAAGCATAAAGTTCCCAAAAAAGAATTAAATCACCTAAACAATTCAGTAAAATTTTTTTAAATAAAAATAGTGCTTGAAACTTGAACAAATGCTTTACAAAGTTCAGTTCTATCTATAGATTAATTAAAGCATGGTCATCCAAGTTAGATTTCAGAATCCTAACACTGCAAATTCTGAAATCCTAAAAGCTTTCAACTCTACAACTTCAGCAAAAGCTCTTGAAGCTTACCAGCCGCTTTCTACCAAAAAAAGAAAACTAGAAAAACTTAGAGCCTTACAAATACTCAAACAAAGCTCTGAGTCAGGCTCACTACAGGATATAAGCCTAGACACGGACTCTTTATCTATGGCGCTAGGAAAAGCCGAAGGTGCTACCTTACAAGCGATGCTCAATTTGCTTTCAGCAAAAATGATCGAGCAAAACAAATACATCAATTTTGATGCTCAAGAAAACCAAGGCATCAAAGACAAAGTCAAACAAAAAATTGATCCTAACTACAAAGAAGAAAAAGAAAAGCAAGATAAAGAAAAAGAAGAGCAAGCTCAAAAAGAAGAAAAAGATCCTTCCAAAATAGATGAGCTTGTAAGCAATGCTGTGGAATATTTCACCAGCCTCAAGGAAGAATTTATTACTAGTTACGAAAAAGTACTCAACGCCGTCTCGCTTGCAAATATCCAAAAAGCTTTTGATGAAAGCGTTAAAGTCGTTAAAAAATACGCTTACGAAGTACCAGCAGAATCATTTAAAGAATATGTCATTGAGCCTATAGATGATTTTCGTAAGACTCTTAATGACCAGGTCAAAAATATTGCTAGTGGTAATTTTGCAGTGAGATCAAAGCGCTCATTTAGCCCTAAAGAAATTAGATCTATGCTGCAAACATCTTTTGCATCAAGCCAAGAAGAACGCTTAAGCAGATCTATTCGCAAAATGTCAAAACGACCTAAACTCAAAAGC
>CAWUIS010000068.1:0-8400 GCA_963922625.1 uncultured Candidatus Melainabacteria bacterium
TATAATTTACGTGGTAAAACAGGGATGAGACTTAGGATTTACGTGGTTATTGGACCTACTATCTATTTAAATTAGCTGGCTCGTCTTCTGTAACAGTCCAAGTAGAACCCGAGTAGATAAGTTTTTTAAGATCGCCTTCGCCTTTTTTCTTGATAGCTTCAGCTTCTTGTTCGTATAAAACTTCATCGTAAGTTGGCTTTCTTACAGCACGGATAACGCCCATTGCTGTTGGGAAACTCGGATCATCGATACCCAGCTGCCCAATCATATAATGAACATTAGCATCATCAGTGCTTGGATCATGCACAAGAAATTCAGACTTGTCACCAGTGTTGTCTTTAACAACCATTTGTGGTTGATTACCACCTTGAAGCACGATACCTTTTTCATCTCTGTTGAAAAGAAGCGGCTTGCCTGGTTCTAGGTATAAATTTTCAGAATCTTTGGTGTCTTTGTTTAAGTATTTTGCAAAAGCACCATCGTTGAAAATATTACAGTTCTGGAAAATCTCAATAAAAGCAGTACCTTTATGAGCAGCAGCATCTTTGAGAGTTTGTTGCATATGCTTTGGATTAGCTGCTGATGTTCTTGCAACAAAAGTAGCGTTTGAAGCTAAAGCAAAACTGATTGGATTAACGGGTCTGTCAATAGAACCCATCAAAGATGTTTTTGTAACTTTACCTTGCTCAGAAGTCGGAGAATACTGACCTTTAGTAAGACCATAAATTCTGTTATTAAAAAGCAGGATTTTCAAGTCCATATTTCTTCTGATCGCGTGCATTGTGTGGTTCCCACCAATAGAAAGTCCATCACCATCACCGGTTACAACCCAAACTGACAGATCAGGGTTGGCAACTTTAACACCAGAAGCAACAGTTAAGGCTCTACCGTGGATAGTATGAAAACCATAGGTTGCCATGTAATAAGGAAAACGCGACGAGCAGCCAATACCTGAAATGAAAGCAAATTTCTCTTTAGGAATACCTAAAGTTGGCATCACGGTTTGCACAGAAGAAAGGATTGAATAGTCGCCACAACCAGGGCACCATTTAACATCACCTTCTGCAATAAAATCTTTTTTTGTTAGTTCAGCAACAGCACTCATTATCTCTTTCCTCCAATGATATCTTCTGCAATTTTAACCAAATCTGACACAACAAATGGTTTAGTGTTGATTTGATTTACCGGCTTTGTGTCTATTAGATACTTAGATCTAAACAACATATTAAACTGACCACTATTCAACTCAGGGATCATTACGTTTTTGAATTTTCTTGCAATTTCACCAAGATCATTTGGCATAGGGTTGATGTGACGTAAGTGCACATGCCCTACTTTATGCCCGCTAGCAAGTAGTTCTTCAACTGAAGATCTGATTGATCCATAGGTACCACCCCAGCCAAGAATTAATAGATCACCGTTTTGCTCACCATAAATTTCTGTAGGCTTATAGCTCTTAGCGATATTCTCGACTTTCTGTGCACGCACACGAACCATTTCTTCGTGTACTTCAGGGCTAAGGTTAACTTTACCGGAGCCGTTTTCTTTTTCAAGACCACCAAGAGTATGCTCACAGCCAGGTGTGCCAGGGATAGCCCATGGTCTTACTAGATTATCGTTACGGTCGTATGGCTTATAAGTAGTAGCATTTGTGTGATAGTTGATTTTTACTTTTGGTAGCTTATCGAGGTCTGGTAATTTCCATGGCTCAGAACCAATAGCAACCTGTGTCTCACTCAAAAGTACAACAGGTGTCATGTACTCAAGTGCGATACGACAAGCTTCAACAGCAGTATCAAAACAATCTGAAGGACTACGAGCTGCAATAACAGGCATTGGGCTCTCGCCGTTTCTACCAAAAAGCACTTGGAGTAAATCGGTTTGTTCGGTTTTAGTTGGTAAGCCTGTTGAGGGGCCACCACGCTGAACGTTGATAATGACTAGAGGCAATTCAGCTATCATACATAGGTTCATAAACTCAGATTTAAGAGCAATACCTGGTCCTGAAGTTGAAGTGATAGACAAGCTACCAGCAAAAGATGCTCCGATTGCAGTACCAATGCCGGCAATTTCATCTTCAGCCTGAAAAGTTTTGACTTTATAGTTTTTGAATTTAGAAAGTTCTTGGATAATTTCTGTGGCTGGTGTAATTGGGTAAGAGCCTAAGAAAAGAGGCTTGTCAAAGATCTTGCTTGCTGCTACAAAGCCATGAGAAACAGCTTCATTACCAGTAATGTTTTTATAAGTACCAGCTTGAATTTTTGCAGGTGGGATTTCATAAACATTTTGGAAAATCTCACAAGTGTCACCAAAATTGAAACCTGCTTTAAGTGCTTTGATATTAGCCTCGAGTATTGCTGGCTTTTTACCAAACTTCGCGCTAAGCCAATCAATAGTTGCTTCCATTGGACGGTTGTATATAAAGTACATTAAGCCAAGAGCAAAAAAGTTTTTGCATCTGTCTTTCTCTTTAGCCATCATCTCCGCGTCAGCTAAAGCTTCAAGAGTCATTTTTGTAATCGGAACTTTATGGATACGAACTTTTGATTTGTAGTCTTTGAAGGCGTCTTCTTCGCTCTCAAAACCAGCTTTAGTCAAATTACCAGAACTGAAACCGTCTTCGTTGACAATCAAGATGCCGTTTTGTTTGAGATCTTTGATATTGGTCTTAAAAGCTGCCGGGTTCATTGCAACTAAAACATCTAGCTCGTCACCAGCAGTATGGATATTGTCTGAAGAAAATCTAACTTGGAAACCTGAAACACCAGCCAAGGTACCTTGAGGTGCGCGAATTTCAGCAGGGAAATTAGGAAGAGTTGCGATGTCGTTTCCGAAAAGTGCACTGGTTGATGTGAATTGAGTACCAGTAAGTTGCATGCCGTCACCACTATCTCCGCAGAATCTTATAGTGACTGAATCTAATTTTTCTCTTTCTTTAACTGCCATTCCGGTCTATTATAAACAATTCTCCGAAGAACTGTAGTGACAAAGATGCAGTTTGCGAGATAATTGTAAACTTGTTTTAACTATGTCTTCAAGTTATTTAGTGATAGCCGTCATTGCATTGTATTTATTGGGCTATTTTATATACTCTCGTTTCCTGGAAAAGAAAATTTTCAAAATAGATAATTCTATTCAAACTCCAGCACATGAATTGCGTGACGATAAAGATTTCTTGCCTACGCGAAAGCTGATTTTATTCGGGCATCATTATGCTTCCATAGCCGGTGTCGCTCCCATTATTGGTCCTTGTATTGCACTTTATTGGGGTTGGTTGCCAGCAATTTTATGGTTGGTCTTAGGCAATATTTTTATGGGGGCGATGCACGATATGGCGGCTCTCTATCTTTCTGTTAAACACAAAGCAAAATCTCTTGCGTATATTACCGGTGAGCTCATCAATAAAAAAACCAAACTAGCTTTCTTGATTTTGATTGTTTTTTTGCTGTGGATAGTCTCAGCTGCTTTTGTTGTGGTGATGGCAAAACTTTTAAATAGTTACCCCCAAGCTGTTTTGCCTATGCTGGCGGCGAGCGTTATTGCAGTTGTAATGGGCTTTGTGATTTATAAATTAAAAATCCATGGTCTGCTGCCATCACTGCTCTCGCTATTTTTACTCTATGCTTCTATCCCAGTTGGAATCAAGTATCCAATCGATCTTAAAATGATTTTTGCAATTGATGATAACCAAGCTCTCATTATATGGGTTTTGCTTTTATTGACTTATGCTGTCATTGCTTCGGTACTGCCAGTCTGGGTTTTACTTCAACCACGAGACTACATCAACTCGCATCAAATAGTTGTTGCTTTGATAATTTTGTTAGCTGGAGTCTTTTTTACTGCACCTAAAATTGTTGCTCCTGCAATTAATCATGATGCAACTTTGCCCTGGTTTCCTTTTCTTTTTATTACTATTGCTTGTGGTGCTATTAGCGGTGCTCATGGCTTGGTTTCTGCGGGAACCACATCTAAGCAAATTGCAAAGGAGTCTGATATACGTCCTATTGCATATGGCTCAATGCTTTTAGAAGGATTCCTAGCTTTGCTCGCTGTTATTGCAGCTAGTGCTGGTTTTAGAGATAAAGCAGCTTGGTCACTACATTATCATTCTTGGACTCACGCTTCTGAACATGCACTAGATGCCTTCATTAATGGCTGTGTAAGTTTTTTGACAGGCTTTAATTTAGCTCCAGAAATTGCTGCAAGTTTTATTGCCGTGATAATTATTTCTTTTGCATCAACTAGCTTGGATACTTTTTTTCGTATACAAAGATACTTGCTTGCTGAAATGGGAGAGCTGGCTGGAGTCAAAGTTTTAAAACAACCAATGCTCGGCTCTTTGCTGGCTTTTATTTCAGCCTTGGCATTAGTTTTTTCTGATGGCTTTGATAGTTTGAGTGGAGCTTTTCGTTTGTGGCCTGTTTTTGGTACTAGTAACCAGTTGGTTGCAGCTTTGACTTTGATCCTTGTCCTAACTTACTTGCAGCGTCAAAAGCAAAGCGCTTGGTGGATTTTAATACCAACTTTTTTTATTAGTGCCATTACCATTTTTGCAGGTATTAATAGTTGCATGAAATTTTTTACTGAGAAAAATTATTTATTGTCTTTGATTAGTCTTGGTATTTTTCTGCTTCAAATTCTAGTGATTGTTGAAGCTCTGAAAGTGCGCTTTCAGCGCTCATCTCATTCTTGAAAACCTTGTCGTAAGCTAGTTTGATTTCTCTTTTATATTTTTGTATAAAAGCTAGTTTTGGAAAATAAGTAGCATTTGGGCTTGCCGCAAGTTTAGTAAACACCTCGATTTCTTTGTTGGGGTGCTTACTAAAAAAATCAGGACTATGTTTTTTAAGCGGCGTGAACTTTTCGTGTTTTAGTGCAAGGTATTCCAGCTGCTTTTCTTGGGTGAGCCAGCTGATGAATTTTTCTGCTTGTATCTTGTGCTTTGCTCCTCTTGGTATCGCAATAGCATCGCTGCTGACATAAGTCGCGTTTTTAACAGGTCCAGGAAAAGCTATTGTCTTGATCTTTAATTTAGGTGCGTAGATTTTAGCTAATTTTTTTTCCCAAATACCGTTGTTTTCAAGTCCAATTTTGCCTGCGTAAAATGGATTGTCAGCACTTTGATAAGCACTAGTCATAGAGCCAATAATCTTGTCGCTATTTTCATAAAACCCTCTGCTGAAGTTCTTCTGCATCCATGACCAGGCTTCGATATTTTCTTGGGAATTAGCTGTGATCTGCCATTTGCCTTTGCTTTTTTTCGCCCAAGTGCCACCAAAAACCACGGGTAAAAATTGCCCTGTCCAACTGGGCCATTTAGGGTGCCATACAAAGAAATTAGCGGTGTTTTTTTCTTTGCTTATAGCTAAAATGTCATCAAGATTGTTAGGGATTGTAGCGACTAAGTCTGTGTTGATATGCATAGCCTGGCAGCTAGGTAATAATGGCAAGGCAAGTTGCTTGCCATTGATATTCAAGATCTCAAGAAAAATATTTTCAAAATGATTTTGTTTAAAATCTAATGTTGTCAAAGCATGTCTCAGACCAAGGTCTATGACCATGTCACTATCCAGATGGATTAGGTCAGGCGGTGAACCTGAATTAATGGCCATGAGATATTTTTTTCTGGGATTAGAGACAGCGAGTAGTTCAACTTGGAATTCATCTTCAACTTGGTTGAAATTTTTAACTAGTGTTTCTAGTGGAGTTTTTTCTGCACCCGTCCAGTAGTGCCAAAACACTAGCTTGTCTTTTGCATTTTTCGAGCTAAGTTCTTTTGTAAAAAGCCACCCCAATAAAATAACTATAAATATGATGGCAAGCAGGCTCTTTGTTTTGAGGTTCACTTGGATATTTTAACTCTGGCTTTGGGGATATAGGTAAAGACTCTGGATCATAGGGAAAATGTCTTCTTTTATGGCACTTAATTTGCTGATTGGACTAGGCTTTATTGCTGCCGTGGCCTATTTTGTCATGAAAAACTATCAAAAGATTCAAGAGTTATTAAGTTCTAAATTGGATTCAAGTTTACAAAGAGAATCTGAGCACAAGTCAATTCACCCGATGAATAAAATATTTTTGGGTTATAAGCACAGCTCGGTTGATGAGTGGCTCAACTATATCAAAGAACAAGATTTAGAAGAGCGAGAGCAAGCTTTCAAAACTCTGTCTGATTTTATTCAAGCTCCAATAGAAGAGCTTGGAAGTGCTACAGGTGAAATCATTAAAGCAATAAAGACTTTTGATCAAGAGCAAAGCTTTGACCTAATAAAAAACTTTATGGTGGCTAGTGTAGAGAAAGCTGCAAAATCAAAGGTTGTAAGTGTGCATTATGGAACTGCTGCAAAAGCTCTTGTCTGTCTTGATCATGAAAAAGCACTGTCTTTTTTCAAAAAAGAGTTACAAGCAATGAAAGCACGTTCTGATAAAAAAAATCTACAAGCTGCTTTAATAACAGCTCTTGCTGAAGGGGACTTTAATACAAATCTTGAGGATTTGTATATTTTTATCATTAAGGACATTGATTTTGATCTCTCTATTAAAGAGCTTGTTTTTGCTTCAGTGGCAGCTGTTAATGAAGAGCAGCAAGTAAGTTTTTGGCAACGTAGTCTAGATTATTTCATTCAAAGAGAGTGTAAAGAATTTGATGACATTGAAAAGAAATTACTTGAAATTACAATCTCTTTTTCAACAAAAATTGTTTTTAAAGGAAATCTTGCAATTTGGAAATCATTACTAATTGGTTTGCATAAACAGCATTGTCAAGGTTTCTTTGAACAAGAACTCGGAGCAATTGTTGTTGATGTGAGTAATGATTTAAGCTCAGAGCAACTGAGTTTAATTTTGGAAGATGTTGATGCCAAAGAGAAATTAAAATCTTTTATGGGGCAAAGATTTCAGCTTAGTAAAGTTGAATACTTACTTTTGAGACGTGATGACTTTAGCTCTGAATTTGATGAAAATGCCGAAAAAATTGTTCATATTGAAAAATTTTCTAAGACCAAGGCGGTAATCAAAGAGCTTTTGGCTTTTTATAAAGAGATCGAACAAAAACATCTGGACTTTAATGATAATAATTCTAATAAGAAAAAAGCTGGGGTGATTGTTATGCCTGGTACTGACAATAAAGCAAAGCAGTACCTTATCTCCCGTGCAGCCGCTAATGCTAATAGAACTTATGTGTTAATTGATGCTGAGAAAATTATCGCTTCTTTGGCAGAACTCACTAAATTAAAAACACAGATTAATAACCGTAAACCTTGCCTAGTTTTCATCACAAACTTATTAAAGATATTGGAGATAGAGCCTGAAGGCAACATGAAAAATAATTTGAATAACTTTTACAAAACAATTATTGATTTATCTTCATCTCCATCTTTGAAATTTTTCGCTGATTTAAATCTTGATGGAGAGAGCTTTTTAGCCTCAGCAGATTTGCTTCTTGCCTTGGAGAGAGCCTTCAAAAAAAACCATAGTTTTATAAAGGATTTGAATATTCCTAAGCTTGAAGAAAAAAAAGAAATTTTAGATACTTATTACCTATGTGAGCTCACAGACAAAAGACTCAAATCAAAATCAGTTTTTGATCAGACTATTGAGAGTAGTGCAAATCAGTCAATCTTGATCTTTGTTGACAGAATCAAGGAAATTTTAGAGCAAAAACTTCTGACACAAGGATTTATTGACTGACATGTCATTAATAAAAAGAACTTTACACTGACATTATCTACTTCAAAGATCAGTTATGATTTCCCGAATGGAAAGAAGAGTAGTTGTCACTGGAATAGGACCTGTTAGTTCACTTGGTATTGGGCTTGAGAATTTTTGGTCAGCTCTGAAGGCCGGCAAAAGCGGTATTTCACTATTAGATAAAACAGATGACTACCTTTATGCTGATGGTACTGAGCTGATACCACCTATAGCTCATGGTGGTCAGATCAAAAACTTTGACCTGTCTAATTATTTTGATGATGCTCGTAAAGTCAAAGGCTTTCAAAAAGATATGGATATGTCTAGCCAATTTGCAATAGTTGCTGCCAAGCACGCAATTGAAAATGCAGGTCTTGATTTTGAAAAATTAGAAGACTACGGTAGTAACAGAACAAAAGTAGCTACTTTTGTTGGTACAGGTATTGGTGGTATCAAAACTACTTGTGATGATTTTTACAGACAAACACAAAAAGGCTTAAAAAAACTGGGTCTAAGGTCAATTATTAGGCTTATGCCAAATGCACCCTCAGGTCATATCGGTATCAACTGGGGCTTACAAGGTAGAGCAAAATCAGATGCTACTGCTTGCGCCTCAGGTCTTGATAGTATTATGGATGCTTTTTGGTATATAAAGAACGGTTTAGCAGATATTATGCTTGCTGGTGGTACAGAAGCTTGTTTGAATACCCT
>CAWUIS010000069.1:0-8352 GCA_963922625.1 uncultured Candidatus Melainabacteria bacterium
TTACTTTTTTAGCACCAAGGATTCACTGGTCATTTCCTTAGGTTTTTCTAGACCAAGGTATTCAACTATTGTTGGAGCGATATTGGCAAGGGCTAGGTTATTTTCAGGAGCTTGTTTAAGCTGAATCTCAGTCTTGGAATTATAAACAATAAAAGGCACAGGTTTGGTGCTGTGAGCAGTTCTTGTATCACCACTATGATCTTGCATCTGGTCTGCATTGCCGTGATCAGCTGTGATCATCACCACATGTCCGCTGTGATTTGCTTTATGGCATACTGCTTCCACTGATTTATCTACTTCTTCAAGAGCTTTGATGACAGCATCCCAAACACCGGTATGCCCGACCATGTCAGGGTTAGCAAAATTGCAGACTATCAAGTCATAGTCTTTGTCCATAGCTTCAATTAATTTTTTCCGTACCTCTGGCAGTGACATCTCAGGCTTTAAATCGTATGTAGCAACTTTGGGGCTTGGTATGAGAAGTCGCTCTTCATTTTCATAAGGCTCTTTACGGCGTGAGTTGAAAAAAGTAGTGACATGGTTATATTTTTCTGTCTCGGCGATTCGAAATTGTTTCATTCCAGATTTTGCAACTAGCTCACCGAGGTTCATACCAAACTCTTGCTTGGGTAAATTAGCATCTGTAAAAGCGATTGGAAGATCCACGCCATAGTCTGTAAAGCAAGTATAGTGAAGGTTTTGAAGATTTGAGTCGATACCTAGTTTTTGCGAGACTTGCTTTGCTCGATCTGGTCTGAAATTGAAAAATATCACAGCATCATTAGCTTCGATTAAGCCTTCAGCGTTAATTATCGTGGGTAGAACAAACTCATCACTATCACCAGTGGGGTTGCCGCCATTTTTTGCAAGTTCGTAGGCATTCTCAATAGCTTGGCTAGCACTTGCGGCGCTTCTACCATCACCTTTGATAACGCAGTTGTAGTATTTCTCAATACGATCTGCGTTGTTATCACGGTCCATTGCCCAGTAGCGTCCACTGACTGTCGCGATAGTAACTTTTTCTTGGAGTCTTTTCATTAAATGCGCTGCAACATAAGGCGGATCATCGCGCCCATCAGAGATTGCATGTAAAAATACTTTTTCTGCTGCTATGTTTTTGCGTTTAGCAAATTCGATCAAACCATCTAGGTGACCTAGGTGTGAATGAACATCACCTTCGGAGATAAGACCCATGAAATGAAGTTTTGATTGATTTTTGAGAGCATGATCGAAAGCTTTTTCCAAAATCTCGTTTTTGTAGAACTCGCCATTCTTGACAAGGTCAGAAATGATGGTGAGTTTTTGTTTGTTAACTCTGCCTGAGCCAATGTTCTCGTGTCCAACTTCTGAATTACCCATGATACCTTCTGGTAGCCCTACAGCTACTCCACTTGCTTCAAGTAAAGTATTGGGTGAACTGGCGACTAATTTATCGTAGAAAGGTGTTTTTGCTGCCTCGATAGCATTGGATTTATCACCAGGGTTGTGTCCCCAGCCATCAAGGATCAGTAGAAGTACTTTTTGTTTATCCATCACTTCATTATTATAAACGGCTACTTTACAGATTTTTTATTTATGAAGAGTTTGTGCAAAATAGGCTTGGTAAATCTTTTTGGCAACTGGCGCGGCGACACTACCACCGTGACCAGCACCTTCCGCAAACACCACCACCACTATTTCAGGATCATGGGCAGGAGCAAAAGAAGCAAACCAACCATGAGTAGATTTTGCATAGCCGCTAACTTCAGCAGAACCTGTTTTGCCAGCAACTTGCACTTTTTTTAATTTTGAAGCTTGACCGGTTCCAGTGTTAACACAATCGATCAAAGCATTTCTTATAACCTCATAATTAGACTGGGAGATATTTTTGATCTCACTTAAATCTTCTTTACTATTGTCTTTAATAATATGTGGTTCTGGGATTTTTCCTGCATTAGCAATGCCAGCGTACATCTTGGCAACTTGAATAGGACTCAATAGTAAAAAACTCTGCCCAATTGAAAAATGCAAAGTATTGCCTGGAAACCAAGCTTGTTTGAGATTTTTTTTCTTCCATGCTGGACTTGGTAAAACACCCTTAGATTCTCCAAGCAGCTCTAAGTCAGTTCTTTGACCGGCTCCAAATGCTTTACCGATATCGGTGAGCCAATCCACTTGCATACGCCTTGCTATTTGATAGAAAAAAGTATTGCGAGACCACTCTAATGCCTGACTTAAGTTCATAATATCTTTTTTACTGGTCCAATCACCAAAATTAAAACCATTAAAGTTATAGCTACCTGATACAGGTAAATATTCATTGAGCCTGACGGCATTGTGCTCTAGTGCTGCAAGTGCTGTAAAAGGTTTCCAAATGCTACCTGGTGTATAAGCTGAGATAGCGCGGTTGAGAAAAGCTTTTTTAGACATTAATTCATTGAAGTCCTTTGATGAAATTGGTTTGGTGAAAATATTAGGATCAAAGCTTGGTGTGCTGACAAGAGCATAGATCTCACCATTTTTAGGGTTCATGGCAACCGCTGCACCAGAAAGATGTTTTAAAGCTTGGTATGCTGCTTTTTGCACTTCGATGTCGATAGTGAGTTTAAGATCTTGTCCTTTAATAGGGTTTTTGATGACTTTTTTTTGCTTTTGTCTATTTAGGCTTTTACCATAACGATCTACAGATACCCGAGCTTCACCTTTTTGTCCTTGAAGTGTTTCATCAAAGACTTTTTCTAGCCCTTCTTTGCCAATAATATCTCCAAGACCAAGTCCCCTGGATTTATTTCTTTTCAGCTCTTTGTTATCAATTTGACCAACGTAGCCAAGAAAATGGGCTGCACTTTTATGAAAAGGATAGTAGCGAGTTGCTTGTTTTTCTACTGAAATCCCAGGCAAGTATTTTTGATTTTCAAAGATTTTTATAGCAGTTTGAATATCAATTTCATTATCCAAGCTTATTGGCAATGGTGTAGTGGGGTCCATTTTATCAAAAAAATCTTTTAAGTCTTCGTAACTAGGCTCAATGAAATTTGCTAGTAATTTAGCAACTTTTTCTTTTTTTTGTGCCTTTCTTAAGCTTGCTGGGTAAACTATGACACTCAAAGACTGTTTGCTGGTAGCTAAAATTTCTTGATTGCGATCGTAAATGATGCCTCGCGGCGCCCGAGTGACCGAAGTTCTAGTAGTATTGTTTTTTGCAAGAACTGAGTATTTGTCATGTTCAATAATTTGCAGCTGCAAAAGTCTGAGACCCAGAAAGCCCAGTAGAAGTATGGTGAAGTAGTTGAGTATGAGGCTTCTGTCCATTGAGTACTAATGATAATGATAGACTGTTTTTGTGCTAGCTGAGAATGAAACAATGATCAAGATCAAGGGCTTGTCTAAGTCTTTTGGTGATCATAAGATCTTTGATAATCTTAATTTGGAAGTCAAACGAGGTGATATTCGGGGGCTTATAGGCTTTTCTGGTTGTGGCAAAAGTACTTTGATGAAAATCATCGCTGACCTTGAGTCTGCTGACTCCGGTGAAGTTAAGCTAGCTAGTGAAAGAGTTGGTATGGCTTTTCAATACTCAGCTCTGTTCGATTCTATGACTGTTGCTGAAAATATTAGCTTCCCTTTGCGGGTTGCTAAGAGAACCGAGAATAGATATTCAGAAGCTGAACTTAAAACCTTAGTAGAAGAAAAGCTTCATTTTGTTGGTTTGCCAGGTATCGAAGAGCTTTACCCCAGTGAACTATCTGGTGGCATGAAAAAACGCATCAGTTTTGCTAGAGCTATTATTGATGATCCTGAAATTATTCTTTTTGATGAACCCACAGCAGGTCTTGATCCTGTTGCAAGTACTTTGATTGAGGATTTAATTGTTAAATTGCAACAAGAAACTAATTCTGCCACTATTGTTGTAACTCACCAGGCATCTACTATTAAAAGAACTACTACTTGTATTTCTATGCTGTACGATACAAAAGTTGTTTGGCAAGGGACACCGTTAAGTCTTTTCGATGAGTCTAATCAAGACCCCTATGCAATTCAATTTCGCAAAGGGGATGTTGAAGGTCCTATGCACGTACCACACTAAATTTCTTTCCCGGAAAAAATAGATATGCCAGCTTGCAGCACTTCTTCTAGCTTAGCTGAAGCATGTTCTGGGCTTAGACTCTGAGGTGCATCAGCGAGCTGCTGCTTTGAAGGCTTTAAGCTATGGTTTTCTATATTTACAAGTCCTTCTAAGGGGTTGAATTGTTCATTATTGGCTGTGCCTGGAAGACACCGCCGGAGCTTTATTGCTGCTTAAATTATCAACAACCTCGATGCGCATCAACGTAACTGGTTTGCCGTTGGCTTTTTCAAGAGCTGCAGTGATTTCATTGGACCTAGCTTCCAGTTTGTCTTTTAGAAATTTAAATTTACTAGGTATCTCAAACACCGCAGTATCAGTATCCAATTCAAGAAATTGGGTTTGGCTACTGATATACATACCTCTGGTGCCAGGAGATAGATTATCCAAGAAGTTAGGCTCTTGTTTATTGTTTTGTGGCTGGGGGCTAACAGTTTCTTCTATGGAGCTAGGTGCTGGACTGATAGAAGCTTGTTCAGTGTTTTTGTTGATTACTTTTTGAGGATTTTTAGATTCAAGTTTTGTATGTGCTTGGGGTGCTGGGCTATTTGAACCTTGTTCTAATTTTTCTATCCTGGCAACTAGGTCCTTGACCACTAGCATATCTGATCTATGACAAATTTTAACCAACCAAGCTTTGAGTAAGATTTTTGTTTGTAAGCTTTGTTTTAATCTTGAATCAAGTTCGGTTAGCGAATCTAGAATTTGGACAATTTCAAAATTTTCTATTTTGAGTTCGTTTGCTTTTGTGCGTAAGTTCTCCATGCCATCATCATTGTTAATAGCTTCTAGCAGACTTAAAAGATGATTGAAGAGTTCTTTTGAGATACTAAACACATCTTTACCGTTGATGAGTAAGTTATCGATAATACTTAGTGCAGTGTTTGAATCTCGTTCAAAAATTGCGCTGCAGATTTTTTCTAGTTCTTCTTCTGCAACAGCGCCCAAAATCTCAAGTACCCTATCTCTATTAATAGCCTGATCGGCATCAGAGAAAACACTGAGTTGGTCTAATAGGGATAAAGTGTCACGCATAGCGCCATCTGAGTGCTCCGCAATCAGCTTGGCAGCTTCATCTTCAATATTGATATTCTCTTTTTCGGCGACAAATTTGATTCTGGCGATGCAGTCTTGGATACTTATTGGTTTGAATCTGAGTTGTTGACACCTACTAGCAATGGTTTTTGGTACTTTATCAAGCTCAGTTGTTGCAAGAATAAAGACAACCTTTTCTGGAGGCTCTTCTATGACTTTTAGTAGCGCATTGAAAGCAGAGCTTGTCAGCATATGCACCTCATCAATGATATAAACACGGTATTTACCTGAGACACTGGCTAAGTTCACAGTCTCAATAAGGCGTCTGGCATCTTCCACATGACCATGACTAGCAGCATCTATCTCGGTAACATCAATGCTCGAGGAGTTGGCGATACTAATACAGCTAGCACATTTACCACAAGGTTGAGTTGTTGGTGAAAGCCCATCCTCACCAGCTTCACAGTTAAGTGATTTAGCAAGTATCCTTGCAGTACTGGTCTTACCAGAGCCACGTGGACCGGTGAGTAAATAGGCATGAACAATTTTTTTGCCATTGATAGCGTTAATGAGAGTGTTTTTTACCGAGTCTTGGCCAAGAACATCATCAATTCTTTGTGGTCTATATTTTAAAAATAGTGGTTGATAGTTTAATTCCATATAGAGATTTAAATGCTATAAAAGCCTTTGGCTTCAATAATTTCCTCTAAAAGCTTGCCAGTGAAAATACTACGCTTGATATTAAATTTTTCTAGGAGCTCCTGATCCAAAAGATTTACTGCAACTCCAGCTTCGATGATTTCAGATTCATTTTCGAGAGATAGCTGTTTGCTGATTTCAAGAATGGCATTCATTTGTGTGAATTTGTCTGAATTAGAACCGGCTCTTTGAGTAGAAAAAATTGACTCAATATTTTCAGGGAGCATATAGCTTTTTACAATCTCGTAGCTCAGATCAATACTCGAACAATCAAATTCTTTTTTGAGCGCTTCCTCTTTTTCCGTCCAATCTGTCGATTCGCTATGAATTTTTTCGTAGCGATCAGCATAGAAGCTTTTAAAAACAAGCTCACCCAAGCTATACATTAAGCCTGATATGTAGCAATCACTTGCTTGTGAAGAGCTTAAGTTCAATTCTTTAGCGATCCTCTCGCTGCAAATTGCCATAAACACACTTTGATGCCAGAGTTCAAGATCCACAAAAGTTTTTTTAGCTGCCACCAAAAAAACCAAATTGCTAACTTCAAACATACCGATGATTTCAAGTGCTTCTAAAATATCTTTTGGTCTTCTAACTACAGCAACAGCAGCAGAGTTCACATACTTGAAAACATTTGCAAAAATGACATCGTCCTTTGCAATGAGTTTTGCAATTTCATCGCGGCTAACGTTTAAATCATTAACTTTATTGATCAGTTCAACTGCAACTGGTGAAATTGTAGATAATTCTTCGCTTTTTTTGATATATGTCTCTAAGGTTGGTGCCATTTTTTTACTTATCATATTACCGCATCAAAGCTCTGAGCTTCTTGATTTTGATAAAGAGCATTGACGATTTTTTCACGGTATTCGGATAATTTTGTCAGCTCTCTTGGTCTGAGTTTATCAATTTTTATATCAGCAACAATAGACCCACTTGTTTTATCTTTAGACTTGTTCATCACAATAATGCGGTCAGCAAGTACTAGTGCTTCGTCAATACTATGGGTTACAAAGACTATACTTGTGCCTAATTCTTGCCATAAACTTACCAGTTCTAGTTGCATGGTGTGTCTGGTTTTTTCATCTAAAGCACCAAAGGGCTCATCCATAAGTAGATACTGCGGTCTTGGAGCGATGGCTCTTGCAATAGCAACTCTTTGTTTCATCCCACCAGAAAGGTTATTGATTTTGTCTTTGGCGTTATCAAGTAAGCCCACCATTTTGAGATAGCGCGAGGCTCTCAAGAACCTTTCGTCTTTATCTTTGATCTGATGTTTCAGCCCAAAGGCAACATTTTCAATGACATTAAGCCATGGAAATAATGCGTAATCTTGAAATACTAGAGTCCTAGAAATATCAGGTCTGCTTACTTTGGTTCCAGCACTGATCACTTCACCTTTTATAGCTTTAACAAAGCCGGCAGCAAGACCGAGTACAGAGCTTTTGCCACAGCCACTAGGACCCACCAAGCAGACAAACTCACCGTGCTTTATTTCTAAAGAAAAGTCTTCTAATATGAGATTTTTTTTGCTGGAAGAGCCCGGGTAAACCAGCGACACTTTTTTGAATTCAATATTCATTTAATTAGCCATCCCCCATACTTTGGCAACAAAATTTTCCACTTTGCTGAAAAATAGATTGTCAGTGATATACCCAAGCACTGCAATAATCAAAATCATAGCTATGACTTGAGCCATATCAGCAAGACTTCTGCCCAGCTCTAGGCTTTGTCCAATGCCTAAACCGGAAATGAAAAGCTCCCCAGCGATAAGCGCGCGCCAGGCAAAAGCCCAGCTGAGACGCAGGCTACTGATAAGCTGAGGCACTATAGCAGGCAAAATTACTCTTAAATACAAGTCTATGTTTTTGGAGCCAAGGGTTTGGGCAGCTCTAATAATGGCTTTGGGGATAAGCATAACCCCAGTTTTGACTCCTAAAGTACATGGAATAAAAGCTTCTAATATAACGATGAATAAGACCGCAGATTCTGAGATACCAAACCAGAGTAAGGCAAGTGGGACCCAGGCAACACTTGGGATTGACTGAAGCGCCGTAAGACTTAAGCCAATGGTGTTATCAAGGAAGCCATACCTTGCGATGGCAAGACCGCAAAAAAGCCCAACAAATACAGCTAGAAAATAGCCAATTACAACTCGGCGCATCGACTCAAAGATAGCCCCAAGAAAATCAGCTTCAGTGAAGCCATAAATCAAAGAATCCAAAACTTGACTTGGACCCGGTAAAAGATAGCTTGGATAAATACCAAGACGCGCAATAATTTCCCAAGCAATAAGTAGGGCTGACCAAAAAAGCAGACGCTGAATAATGCGGTTTTGCATTCAGGTTTACTATTCTAAGTCATTTTCGGGCTCAGTCATTTTCAAGACTAAAATTCTGCCACCCACACAAACTGATTTCTCGTTGTGATTAGTAAAGTTTCTATCTATAACTCTGCCTGAAGAATTTAGGCTAGCTGCTGAGCTTAGTACTTGGCTTGGCATGGTTCTGAAA
>CAWUIS010000070.1:0-8305 GCA_963922625.1 uncultured Candidatus Melainabacteria bacterium
CATCAATCCTGGCAATGTTGGTTACGGCGATAAGCACGACTACAATTTTGAGACCATTATCAAAATTGCAAAAACCCATAATAAAGCTGTGCGCATTGGTGTCAACTGGGGTTCTATCGACCAAGACCTCTTAACTGAGTTTATGAATAAAAACCAGGGCAAAGATTTCAAAGAAGTAATGTACTTGACCATGAAAGAAAGTGCCTTGCGCTCAGCTGAACTAGCCATGAAGGCAGGCTTAGACGAGAACAAAATTATCATCAGTGTCAAAATGTCTGAACTACCAGACCTCATCAATATTTACCGCATAGTAGCTAAAGCTTGTAAATTCCCTTTACATCTG
This sequence comes from uncultured Candidatus Melainabacteria bacterium, assembly GCA_963922625.1. Lineage (GTDB taxonomy): Bacteria > Cyanobacteriota > Vampirovibrionia > LMEP-6097 > LMEP-6097 > CAWUIS01. The sequence continues at coordinate 344 of CAWUIS010000070.1, forward strand.
GGTCTGACTGAAGCCGGCACACCAATTAAGGGCATGATAGCCAGCTCTGCTGCCCTTGGCATTTTACTCAATGAAGGCATCGGTGATACTATCCGTATGTCTTTGACCCCTGGCGTAGGAGATACTTCTAACCCACTCAATGACAGGTGTCTTGAAGTAAAAGCTTGTAGAGAATTATTACAGGCGATGGAGCTAAGTTTTTTCAAGCCGAGTGTTACAAGCTGCCCTGGCTGCGGGCGCACTTCTAGTAGTTATTTTCAAGAGCTTGCTGAAGACATCAATCATTTCATTGATGAGCGTATGCCAGACTGGAAACAAAACCACCCTGGAGTTGAAAAACTAAAAATTGCTGTCATGGGCTGCATTGTTAACGGGCCTGGAGAATCTAAATACGCTGACATTGGTATTAGTCTGCCAGGAGACAACGAAGACCCGGTAGCTCCTGTCTTCAAAAACGGCAAACACGCTCTCACCTTAAAAGGAGAAAATATTGCCACCGAGTTTAAATCAATACTTGAGGATTTTGTTGCAGCTGCAACTAAGCCTCTTGCTCAAGAAATTCCAGAACCTTATGATCAAGTATCAAATCTTTCTCTTTGATTGGTTTTTTGAGATGAAGATCATTCAAACTGCGGCATCGACTCAAAGCTACATAGGTCTGACCATGAGCAAAAGCACCATAGCCCATATCTAAAGTAACATTCTCCAGAGTCTGTCCTTGTGATTTATGCACTGTAATAGCCCACGCAAGTTTGATTGGAAACTGCTTAAAAGAGCTAATGATTTCTTCTTCCACTTTGCCAGTTTCTTCATTAAAAAAATACTTAATCTTTTGCCAGCTTGCTGGTTTAAGCTCTATTTCAGTCCCATTAATATCAAGAAAAATTGCTTTTGAATTTAGTTCCACGACAGTAGCAAGGCTGCCATTAGCGTAGCCTTCTTCTTTATTGTTTTTAAGTAGCATCACCCTCGCACCAAGTTTCAGCTTAAGATTTTTCTCAGTTGGAAATTCTGATTCTCTCAAAGTACCACTGATCTCGGCTTGATAAGAAAACTCTTCTGTATTTAGTGCAGCCAGCTTTGAGCTATTAATAGAATCAACAGCTTTATTGGTAAGTGCCAGTATGATTTCTTCGTGAGCATCAGCTTTAAAGCGTGTCCTTTGGTTCAGGCAAGCTAAACCTTCGGCATCGATGCTTTTGTTTCTGATTTGGTTAAGCAAACTTGTAAATTTTTGATCATTTTCTTGTCTGATATTTTTGCTAAGCTCACAAATCTCTAGTTTAGTTTGCTGCCATACTTTGGCATTAAAAAAATAAACTCCACCATAGTTCTCTTGAAAATATTTTTCAGCATCTTTACCACGCACTACTGGCGGCAATTGGAACAGATCACCAAACATCAATACTTGTACACCACCAAAAGCTTGCTCAGATCTTTTGGAAAAGCGCAAGACTTCATCCATAGCATCCATCAAATCAGCTCTCAACATTGAAACTTCATCAATGATGACAGTATCAACCTTAGCTAGAGTATCGCGCACGGCTTTCGTGGTTCTTAGTGTGCCAGCTTCAATAATATCTGCTGGTTTAATCCCAAATAAAGAGTGGATAGTCTGCCCTCCAATATTAAGTGCAGCAATACCAGTCGGAGCGACTAAGACTATTTGTTTTTTGCTTTGTTTTTTAAACTCTTGCAGCAAAGTTGATTTGCCGGTACCAGCTTTTCCGGTTATAAAAAAGTTGTGCTGGCTTTCTTCGATTAGATTTTTGATGTTTTCTTGCTCGTCGGTGAGTCTAATAAACTCAGGTTTTGCTATTGTCTGCATATCCTAATCATTGCAGCTTCTATAGGAAAATAAAAGGGGTCAAACAAACCTCTTTAGATCTTATTAGCAAAGCTTTTATTTTGCAAAAAGTTCTTCTTCTGCAATTTGCCTAATTTTTTCTCTCAAACTTGGAGCATCTTCTGAAAGTTTTGATTCCATCAAATCATCAATAGTTCTAAAGTAAGAAGGAATCACAAAAGACTTTTTCCCACGCTGCCTTGACTCTGATGCGATTATTGGTAAAGCTTTATACCTTGGCTGCCCCCAATATTTTGTTAGTCTAACAAAATCTGCCCTTGACATACGTGATTTAAGCTGTGTAATTCTTTGTTCAAGCATCCCTATATCTTCGTCTGAAAGCTTTTCACCAGCCATAGCTTTGTCGAATGCTGAGCCAAAACCTAAATCTATAAAATCAACTCCACTCAATATATCAAAAGCAAATCTTTGCACATAATCAAAACAGGTTTCGTTGTCTTTTTTTGGTACATCTTTATCGTTAAAATCAACTATTTCGCGAATACCAATAGTTTTCTCTAGAAAATTTGCTTGGGGAGTTTGGCTGTTCTCCTCAGCTATCGCTCCTAATCCTTCCAATTGAATTTCTAAGCTACCTTCATTTAACTTTTTATAAAATTTCTGTGCTGCAGTTTTTGCTTCATTAGAAGGGTTTGCATTGTTATCAGATTCATGTTGAAGTTCAACAAAACTATAGTCAGTATCATGACAATTTTGTTTTATTGGAATTGCAGTTTTGCCAGCCGGAATTTCATTATTTGCAAACAACTGCAGCTCTAGAGTAGAAAGCGGATGCCCGTTTTTCATAAAAGAAAAATAATGATGATCCCCAGCCGCTGCCTTATTTGCATAATCAGGTTCATCTCCAATACAAATACCAGTGGTAGCACTGAGGGTTTCTAATTCATCTTTATTAGTCCAATTTACAACTTTAATTCCTTCAGAGATCTCAGCTTCTTTTTCTTTTAGAAATGGCTGCCACTGAGATGAATCACTAAAGAAATTCAACATACGACTAAAACCAATTTGATGGTTATGTAAATCCTGCGACCAATCAAGCAATGAGCTGAGTCCTTTCAGATCTTACCTTAAAGCGCCTGCATTTTCTTGTCCATAAGGTTTTATTAAAATATGAACAAGTAGTTCATCTTGTAACCTATCAATAAATGACCACATACTATGATCATAATTAGTAGATAAGCCTCTAATCTTTGAGCTTTGCTGAGGATCAAGCTTTGCCAGTTCTGGCACAAGAAGCTTATAGCTTAATTTACGAATTGAATCTTTGAAATTTCTAAAAGCATTAATATTAAGTTTTTTGAGTTTGTCATGTTCATGATTAATTGTTGTTTTATTAGATAAAGACCTCTGCAATAAAGCTGTCCTTAAGTGAGTCAAATGGTGAGGTCTAGAAACATGAAAAGGCATTATGGGGGGTATTAATGTATCAAGATGGTATAGCAAGCTAATAGCCTTAATATCTTGTCTTGTAAGACCTTCCTCCAAGGAACCAATTGCACCTAATTGCTGAGCCTCCTCAAGTAAACATTCCTCAGATAAATCTCCCACCTTAAATTGATCAGGGCTAAATTGATTACGAAGTGTCTTTTCATGTAGTTGAAATAAATTATTGAAAAATGCAGCATGGTCAAAAAAACCATCAACATACACTTCAAACTCATCATCATTGTCAGGATATTTAAGTCCCTCAAGCAATACTTTTAAATTTTCAGCAGAGTCTAAGCCTTGAAGTACTGGCTGTCCGCTAGATTGTTGTTGATCAAAAAAATATTTCAAGTCACTTAAATTCTTAAGATCAGTACCTTTTAGGTTAATGCAGAAATCACCAGTCCAAGTACAGCTCTTGTCGATGGTAGCGTCATGGATTTTTGAACCTTCTAGGTTCATCTGACCAGAGAGCTCGGCACTTTCAATCGTTAATTCCTTTATTTTAGCCTTTTGAAGACAGAGCTTAGATAAAGAAGGAACTCGAATCCAAAGAGAGTCCAAGTCTGCATTGGCAAAGCTAACATCCTTGAGTTTAGAAGCTTTTTCAAAAGCAATACTTGATTCTCTGGAAATCAATTCAGTGAATTTACAAGCATCCAATCGACAATTATTGAAACACATGTCATTCTCAATAATTGCTCTATCAAAATTACAGCCAGAGAGCTCGGATTTCCAGAAGCTACTGTTAGCGAATTTAGCATTTTGAAAATTACAATTCTTAAAGCTGCAGTCTTTAAAGAAACAATTTTCGAATCTTGCTCCTTGAAATTGAGTGTCATTAAAATTACAATTCTCGAAAATTTGATTTTCGAAATTTAGTTTTTTCAGATCTATAAGCTTATTACCCTCTAACTTTGATGGAAAAACTAGAGGCTCAGTTGACGGTTGATTGTAGTTTTTAATATGTAAATTGAAGCCATAGTCTGAGCTAAAGATCTTTCGAATTTCTGTAATATTTCCCTTATCGATAGCTTGTTTTAATTTCGTAACCACAGTGGCGCTATTCTTTTGAAATTCAGTGAAATTACAAAGCTTGAAGAGCAGATCAAGATTATGACAAAAATCTTTAATGTCGAACCATTGTTGTCCATAGGGATCACAATCATGTAATGACATCACCCTAAGAAGCTCTTTCTGCGGATCTGTGAGGTTTGGATCACCTTTACAATGATCCTCCATCATCATATCTGTCAAATTTTCTCTAGTTGATAAACACTCTGTATCTATCGGTCCCATAACTGTACCGTGATTCAGTTCCGGAAGCTTATCGTGAAAGCGTTCAATAATCTTTATAGCGGTTATGGGAACAACTACCATTTAAGGACCCAATACTAGCACTTATCTGACCTCAATTGTATTATCGCCTCTTCAACTTTGAAACGCAACAATTAGTAACGATATTTATTCATAAAATGTTCAAAATTCAGCAAATTGCTTGCATCAAAATGTACAGAGCGGTGAATCTCCTTAGGAGATTTTCAAAAGATCAAATCTGCACATGACAATTACGAGTAATAAAATTTCAGCAAAATACAAGTGGCAATTACACCACACAGAAAAAGCACCCGAAAATCTTTTAAAGCTTTGTCAAAAAGATAGTTTGATTGCAAGGTTACTATTGAACAGAAACTTTGATCAAACAGAGCAAGCTAAATACTTTCTAGATTTAGATTCTTGCCAAGAAAGCTCTGCTCTTGAAATCCCTGAAATGTCAGCGGCTCTGTTACGTATCCAAGAAGCAATTGAAGAAAAACAAAAAATCATAATTTTTGGAGACTACGATGTTGACGGTACTAGCTCGGTAGCTCTTTTAAAAAGAGCATTTGCCATGATAGACGTGGATGTATCTTTTCGAATTCCAGATCGTTTTGCTGACGATGAAGGTTATGGACTCAGTAAAAAAGCCGTAAGAGAGTTTGCAGCAGCAAAAGTAGACCTGCTGATTACCTGCGATTGTGGCATTTCAAATTACGCAGAGATTGAATTTGCAACAAAACTTGGTATAGATACTATTGTCACAGACCACCACTCCATCCCGCAAAAGCCACCAGCCAGTATTGCTAACTGTAATCCCAAAACTCTAGCTGAAGACCATCCTTTACACTGGCTACCAGGCGTAGGAGTCGCTTATAAACTAGCACAGGAGCTTCTTAAAAACAATATCAGCAGCGAAGTTGAGGCACAGGAGAAAGCTGAGTCTCTTCTTGATTTGGTAGCTCTTGGCATAGTAGCGGATATGGCTCCTTTACTGGCTGAAAATCGACTGCTCTGTATCAAAGGTCTCAAGAGGCTTTTAAAGACCAACAAACCAGGGCTTCAAGAACTTTTAAAAGCAAGTGGCATTGAAGGCAAAGTCGACTCTGACCATATTGGCTTTGGACTTGGTCCTCGAATCAATGCTGCTGGACGCATGAAAGATGCGACAAAAGCTGTTGAGCTCATGCTCACCACTAAGACTCAAGAAGCTCAGGAACTGTGTTTGAGTCTGAGTGAAGAGAACCGTGAACGTCAAGAAGTCTGTAAAAATATCGAAGAAGAAGCTATTTGCATCATTGAAAACGACCCAAGCCTTCTTAACTCCAATGTTATTGTCCTTGGTAGTAAGGATTGGCATCAAGGCGTGATTGGTATAGTTGCAAGCCGCCTTAAAGAAAAATACCACCTGCCTTGTTTTGTTTTTTCTTTATTAGAGCATAAGGCTAAAGCTTCTATACGTTCTATAGAAGTGCCTGGACTAGACTTGGATATCGCAGCTGAAATGGATGAAATCTTGAAAAAACATCCTGGGCTTTTTAGTGGTGGTGGACATAAAATGGCTGCTGGCATGTCTGCTGATATCAATGACTTTCAAGAGCTTTCACGGGCTATTCAAAGCCACTTCTCTCAAAGGCTTAGCGGTAAAAATCTTGACAAAGTACTTTTCATTGACGCTGCAGTAAGACTCTCTGAGATTAATTGGAATTTTATTGCAAGAGTTTCAAAGCTTGCGCCTTATGGTTTAGCAAACCCTAAACCTGTTTTTGCAGCTGGCTTTAAAAAAGAGCCGGTGTATATCAAATCTACTCGAATGCTTGGACAAGAAGGCAAACATATAAAATTATTTCTTCAGCAAAGTAATTCTAATGAAATTTTTGAAGCTGTAATCTGGCAAAAAGCAGAGCAGTTTTTGGAGGATTTTCCGGAAGACAGTAATAAAAACCTTTCTATTGTTTTTAGCCCTGAGATCAACGAGTATCAAGGTAAACGAAAAATACAACTACTGATTCATGATTGGCAAAGCTCTTATACTGTTGACCCAGAGATTTTTCTTCGTCTCCAAGAGTAATAAATTTAGTTGAGCGAGAACACTTGCTTTATGTATAATAGTTGAAATGTCTAAACAAGCATTAGTATTTCCGGGGCAAGGCTCACAGTCACTAGAAATGGGCAAAGAGTCTTTTGAAAATGATTCTGAAATTAAAGCTATTTATGAAAAAGCTGATGAAATTTTTGCTGAGTTTCATTCTCAAAATGATTTAAATCCTAAATCAATTAGCAAAGTAAGTTTTAATGGTCCAGAAGAAAAACTAGCTCAAACCATTTACACTCAACCAGCTATTCTCACATTAAGCATAGCTCTTGCATCAAAACTCAAACAACAAATTGCAGCAGGTCATTTCAAAAAACCACTTTATGTTGCTGGTCATAGTCTTGGTGAATTTTCTGCACTTTACATGGCTGATGTTTTGAGTCTTGAAGATTGTTTGAAACTGGTAATCAAACGTGCTGACTTGATGCAAAAAGCGCCGGAAGGTGGTATGGCAGCTGTCGTGGGCTTAGATGAAGCGAAGCTTAATGAACTAATTGCAAGCATTGACAATGCCTCTGTTGCCAACTACAACTCTCCAGAACAAATTGTTATCACTGGTACTAAAGCTGCCATGCTTGAAGCGCAAAACAAAATCGAAAGCTTTGCTAGTGAAAATTCACTAAAAATACGTTTCATTATGCTTAATGTTGGTGGTGCTTTCCACTCACCATTGATGCAAGAAGCAAGCCTAGAATTCACTAAGCTAATTGATGACTGTGCTTTCAATGACGCTACAATTCCTGTAATTCAAAACATCACAGCTGAGGCTGTCACTAATAAAGAGCAAATCAAAGAAAACTTAAAGCAACAAATGACTGGTGCTGTTTCATGGACCAAAACAGTGAAAATATTGCTTGAAGAGGTTGAAGAAATTTTAGAGCTTGGACCTGGCAAAGTACTTGCTGGTTTGGTAAAAAAACAAGACAGACGCTTCCCTGTAAAAAACATAGCTTCATCGAGTGAGCTTGAAGCACTGAATCCTATTAGTGCTTAGAGCTTGTTAGATTAGTCTTTTGTGAGCCCAGCGAAGACTCTCACTATTTGGAGTAATGGTAAGAGTCTTGGTATCATAGAACCAAATATCTCGTGAAACCAAATCTTGAACAAGAGCAAAAACATTCTCTCCCTTAGCAATTTGATAGCTGCCTTGGTCCACTAGATTGGCACTGATACGTTCAAAATCACTTTTAAAGTCAGGAGCTAAGGAAGCGTTAAAGTATTCTAGTAAGTCTGAATATTTAACTTGAATCAAATCATC
>CAWUIS010000071.1:0-8226 GCA_963922625.1 uncultured Candidatus Melainabacteria bacterium
AGAAACGTCGATTCTGCACACTGGAGATTCAGGGGCCTTCTGAGGTCATTTGAGCCCCTTTCCTCCAAGTTTACCCACCATAATGGCCGGCATGTTTATTAAAACGCTCTACAGTCCTTCTGGCGGCCATTAAAAGCCTTTTGATTACTTGCTTATAGGTAGACATTGATTTTTAACAGCTTGATTGGGGTTTTTCTATATAGTTGCCGGGGGTGCATATTGGCTAGGGAATTGAGTTCGTATGCAATTTTGGTAACAATAAGCCAATACTTAATTCAAGTGTTGATATTTTTCAATGGGAATAAATAATTTATGAGACTTGAGCCTGTTGGAGCAACAAATTTAGCTATGGCCAGGCTTTCTCAGCCAAACCTAGCTAATTTTGCAGACGTCGCTAGGCTAGTTCAAAAGAAATTAGATCAGTTGACTCAAAAGGGTTATCCAGCGATTCAACTTAGCATAAGTTCTCCATCCGGTAATATTGTTGCGAGTTCTGGTCTATCTAATATTCAATCATCTAGAAAAGTAAGTGATGATTCGAAGTTCGTTATTGGCAGTGTCACAAAAATTTTCACAAGTGTCATGATCCTTCAATTAGTTGAAGAAGGTAGATTATCCCTGGATGACACAGTTTCTAAATTATTACCAGAGTTAGCAAGTGGAATCGAAAAATCTGAGACTATAACAGTAGCAGACTTGCTTAAACACACTAGTGGAATCCCTGATTATAGAGGCCATGGGGCAACTATAGTTCAATTACTTAATGAAGACAATACGGGCTGGACTATGGAAGATTCTGTTAGAGCAGTTGCAGGTGAAGCAAATCAATTGTCTGAAGAAGCAAAGCCATTATATTCAAATACTAACTACAATTTACTGGGCTTAATATTACAAAAATTCGATGAAAAACCTTTTGAGCAAATTCTTCAGGACCGAATTACAACAAGACTAAACATGAGAGACACACAAATTGGTTATCCACTCAGTGATTCACAATTTGTAAGTGGCTATTCTAATCTATCGTGTATACCTGAAGCTTTTAGAGAAGGTGGTTTCAAGAGTAATATTGGACCGCAAAGTGGTGAACTCTTTGATTCAACTAAAGTTGATGCGTTATTCCATCTAAAAGCGGATGGTGGTATTGTATCCACAGTTAATGATATGAAAAAATTTACAGATGCTCTTTTTCGGAGCAATAAGCTTTTGGCACCACGTTCAAGGAACTTACTAGATTCAGACACAGTAGCATTAGACGAGAATACATCTATGGGATATGGCTGTGCAGTTCAAAATGATGATAAAGATGGTAAAAAAATCTTTTTATATGGTTCAACATTAGGTTATCAAGGCTTCATGATTTACTATCCCAAGTATGATTTGACTATTAATGCATTAACTAATAGAGAGCCAATATCTCCAACTAGTCTACTCGGGCAAGATTTATTAAGTGAATTATTTGCTGAAGATCAGATTAAAAGTTTTTTTATGGGAAGTTGAGCTCTCTGAGAATAATTTTTGCTGAGCTTAAGCCTCCTAATCTTGCCCTTACACTCTCGTTGATCAAACGGTAGTATTCAATTGAAGATTCAAAACTCATGACACCTATTAAGCCAAGTGTTTTCATAACTTTAGTTTATAGTTCTTATTGAAGTTTGAGGGGATAAAGACTACATACATTGAGTTTTTTCTGTATTCTGCATAGTGTAAATAGACAAAATAATGGGCTTGCAATTTGTAGACCACACCATAGCTAAATCATTAGACACACCATAACTACCAGAACCTGTTTTACTAGCAACCATCCAGTTGTCAGATAAAGCAGCAGCAACTTTTTCACTTCCGGTTTTACTGTTACGCAACCAAGAAAGAAGCTTAGATCTTGTATCAAGTCCAAGTTTATCTCCGAGCAAAAGATTATATAAACTCAAAGCCATGTCTTTAGGAGTAGAGACGTCCATTTCTTTGTTAGGATTTGATTTAAGCTCCGGCTCATAGTGTTTAAGGGTGAAACTTTTGTTACCTAGGTAGGCGGCAAATTGAGTAATTTCTTGTGGTCCTCCAAGTTCTCTTAGAATCAAGTTTGTTGCAGTATTGTCGCTATGGCTTATAGCTGCGCTTGCTAAATCTTCCAATGTCAAACTTTTACCGATGTTGTTTTTAGTTACTGGAGCCCAGCTTAGTATGTCTTCTTCTTGGATTTTGATTTTTTTCTTTAAGAGATTTTGATTCGCTTCACTTTGTTTGAGAAGTTTAGCAACAGCAATAACTTTGAAAGTACTTTGAAACGGAAAATTTTCTTCAGCACGATACTCAATAACATTGTTGTTGCTTGTGTCTAAGGCATAGACGCCAATTCTGACACCAATATCTTTCTCAATTTTGGCAATTTGTGAAACAATTCTTCTTGGTTTCAGTAAGAGATTAAAAGCGGCTATTAGCAGCAAAAATAAAGCAACGATAGTAACTAGAAACTTGTTCATTTACATAGCTCTATTTTATCTCAGCGTGTATGATGAAGCTTAAAATGTATAAGCTCAAAATCTATGACAAACAAATGTGCATCTGTAAACTTTCGCAGCTAACAGAATCGTTAAATTCTTCCATATTGAACCTTAATTCGGTCTATGCATTAATCAAAGATGAGAATACCTACACTCTGATTTGTGAAGAAGAGCTTGGCTCAAACCCAGAGATTCAGAAACACCTTATAAGCATCGAGAAAAACTATTCATTAATCAAATTTGACCAAAAATTTGGTTTTACTGAAATTGGTGTTTTAAGTTCTGCTTTAAAACCTCTTGCTGATGCCGGTATAAGTATTCTTGCCTTATCAAGCGACAATAGGCTCAACCTCAAGAAAAGGAAAGTGGAACAAAAAGATAAGTGAAACCCTCTAAAGGATTGTATTTCAAGCAAGACTAAGGAGAGTTTCACATATGAGAAATAGTAATGTAAATTTGGTAAATTTACCAGGTTATGAGCACTGAAAAACAAAAGTTTTCAGAGATAAGATAGTGTTTTTTATGAAAATAGAAGCAGAGTCTTCTTTTTGTAATAAATGCCGAGCAGAAAGCAGTACAGTTTACGAGTCAAAAAGTCGTTTAATCCAGCATAGCTCCTGGGACTCTAAAACAACTTGGCTACGTTTTAAACAACGAAGGTTTAAATGCCAGTGCTGTAAATCAAGGTTTTGGGAAAGATTACCTGGAGTTTTGCCTCATTACAACAGAACTGAGCAATTAAGATACCAAGTAGCCAATTCTGCTCTTAAAGGACACGACAATCGCTGCGTTGCTCAAGATTTTAAAATTGGTGAAGCAACTGTTCAAAGAGATGTTAATCGCTTTACATTTATTAAGAATCAAGAAAAATCATCAAATCAATGTCCAGAGTACCTAGGCATTGACGAACATTTTTTCACCAAAAAGAAAGGCTACGCAACAACTTTTTGTGATTTAAGGAGACACAAAGTTTTTGATATTAAGCTAGGAAGATCAGAAAAAGCTCTTAATACTTATCTCTCAAGGTTAAAAAACAAAGAGCGCTGCAAGATGGTTTGCATTGATTTATCAGGCTCATTTAGGTCAATTGTTAAAAAGCATTTTCCAAATGTAAAAATAGTTGCTGATAGATTTCATGTAATTAGGACAGTAAATCATCATTTTCAGGAGTTATGGAAGCAACTGGACCCATTAGGAAGAAAGAACCGAGGTTTGTTGTCGCTTTTCAGAAGAAAACCAGAGAATTTAAAACCAGAGCAAGCTAAAAATTTAAATCGTTACTTAGAAACAATTCCAGGTTTGAAGGAAAGTTATGAGTTTCGCAATCAGATCAATTCTCTTTTAAGTTTAAAAACCTTGAACCATAAAAACATGAAGCCAGCAATTAAAGAGTACGTTGCCAGCGTTGAGAAATTAAAGTCATCAGGTTTTACATCAATGGAAACATTGGCAAATACACTTGATTCATGGCAAGAAGAGATTTTAAGAATGCTTAGGTTTAGAAAAAACAATGGCATTACTGAAGGCTTTCACAATAAAATGGAAGTGATTTCAAGAAGAGCCTACGGCTTTAGGAATTTTGAAAACTACAGACAAAGGGTATTGCTACAATGTGCTTAGACAATACTGGCTTTAGAGATTCATCGGCTCTCGTTTCCTCTCTGTGGTGTACAACCGATTCTTTAAAAATGGTGCGTCCGCTAGGATTTGAACCTAGGACCAATCGGTTAAAAGCCGAGTGCTCTACCGGGCTGAGCTACGGACGCATAAGGTTTACTCTTTTTGAGTAACTCAGCTTATACATTTTACATCCTCAGCTCAAAGCTACGCCGTCTCTGTATTTTTTCTTTATCTTATTAGTATAAATTTTGTCTCGATTAATCCTTAACCTAAAAAAGTCATTTTGTTCCCTTTTATTTTTCTAAGCCAAATAGCATAATTCAATCCATATCTCTTTGAAGCAAACTCAAACAGCTTTATTAGATTTAAATAAGGGGATTCAAAATGAGGAAACAACGTAAGCTACCAGTTGCAATAAGGGAGCTCTACCAAAAATTAACACTGAAGGATGATGGCGGCGGAGCTCAGGGTCAATACGAAAACACAGCTACTAGGGATTATGGCTGGGGAGGTAGGATTCGAACCCACGAATGGCGAGACCAAAACCCGCTGCCTTACCGCTTGGCGACTCCCCAGAGTCAAAAAAGTCCAGAAAAACCCAAGCCAGAACAAATCAAGCAAGAAGTCCTATCTAGACTAATAAAGAATACTATAACAAGGCTCAAAGCAGTACTAGTATTGAGTATTTTTTTATGTTCTAGCGCGTTTGCACTAAGAGATAGCCCCTCTCAGAACTACAAAATTCGTCTACTACAAGAAAATAATCTTGGTTCCTCTATAAATCACGCTCGTTTTTTTAAGCAAGGGGTCATTTATACAAGCCAAGAACAGCTTTATTTCAATGATCAAAAGATCAATATACTTGGTCAAGATGAAGACTACCAGATCAACAATATCCAAATTCATAAAAACCAGTTCTTTATTAGCAGCAGCTTAGGGCTCTTACAAAACTATCGCAGGATTTTTTCAAAAGAGGAGTGTTACCACAGCGAAATTGGCAAAAGTAAAATTTTCTTGGCTTGTGATAGTGGTATCTATGAAGCTAATTACCAGCACAAACAACTGCAGGCTAATTTCGCTTGGAAGATTTTGCCGCTAAGCCCTATGGCAGTTAATTTTTTCACCCTTAATAAATCAAAAACTCAGATTGAATACGCAACTAATCCTCTAGGCTTTCATCATTACGATGCTAGAAAGCAACAATGGCAAAAAAATAACCTCGGTCTCAAAAGAGACTTTCAAGATTCTTATGGCTTCGGCAGATTTCTAGTAGAACGCAATAAAAATACTGAAGACCGAATCCATCTCAGTACAAGCTCTGGAGTATATCTCAGCACAAATAAAGGTAAAACATGGCTTTCCTACAAACAAGGGATAGAGTCTAATCCAGATGGATTCTATACAATCCGCGACATCAAATTAGTCAATGGCGAAATTTGGGCAATAACAAGTACCGGGCTTTATCAATTCAAAGAAAGCTGGCACAAAATACCTCTTCGCAATAGCCTTGCCAATGAGCACAATCAAGAAGATATCTTCAGCATAGATACATTTAAGACCAAGAACAGCTTCAAGATTCTTGTCTCAACATCCCAAGGTCAGATTTTTCAACTTGAAAACCAAGCAAATTTTCAACAAGCTCATATCAAAAAAAACTTTGAACCAATTCCACAATTAAATATCAAGCAAACCATCGATGAAATTCTTGCAAGTGAGCCTAAAATCAAAGATCTACACAAAAAGGTTTTAAGTTTTGCTGGTATCCCAAGCGGTAAAAAATTTCGCAGCTATAAAATGCAAGCTCGCCTCCGCAATCTTTTGCCCAGCTTTAAGACTAATACTGGTAAAAATCAACAAGGCATACTTACTATCGAACGTCGCAATGAAGATAGTTATAACTCAAATACTAGCAGCCTTAATACGGCAGCAGATCTCTACAACACCAACAGAAATGACTCTACGCATAGCAGGAGCTTAAATTTTGATTGGAAACTAGGCAATATCATCTATGACCCTGAAATTCATAGTATTAATACCAGCGCACGTATTACGGCTAATATTCGTGAAAACATTCTAACGGAAGTCACACAAATTTATTTTCAACGCAAAGAAGTCTTAATTGAATTACTCAAAGATTCATTGAATCAAGATCTTGGACAACTCAACCCTAATTTCTTCAAGCAAAAAATCAACCTTGAGCAATACACAGCACAGCTAGATGCAAGGACTGGCTCATGGTTTAGTGAGACACTGCAAACTAAGCTTAGCGAGAAATTAGAAAAACTCAGCAGCTCAATGTCACCAATTTTAATCAAAAACATCAAGGAGATTTATAGTGAAGTTTAGTTTATTAATAGCCTTAGCTCTCGTTAGCTTAACAAGCTTTGAAAAAATTCAAGCAAGAAGATTCCCAAGCCCGAGTATTACAGAAATCCAACCAGAGCTTGTAAGCCCAGGAGAAGAAATTATAATTTCAGGTTCAGGCTTTATCAAGAACTTTGCTTCCGCTCACAAACTTGTCTTAAAACAAGGCAAGAAAAAATTCAAACTTCAAATTCTAAGTTCAAATGCAAACAGCTTAACAGCTCTAGCACCAGGGGATTTAAGCTTTGGTGATTATGAACTAGCCATCAAAATTAAAACAAGACTACTCAAAAGTCGCCTTGCAAGGGCAAAACAAAGATTGAGGATCAGACCAAAAGCTCCAGCGGCACCTCAGCTAAAGTTTCAAATCATCAAAGAACCAGAAGAAATAGACAAAATCTTTGTAGAGAATAATGAATTTGAGCACCATTTCACAGATCTAAAACTTGGCATTAATAGTGTTAGCAACTACTACACTCAAGATGGTTTTCAAAGTAAAACAAGTGAGCCCAGCTATTTTTACTATTTACCAGAGTCTGAAATTTCCCCAGAGCTTGAACTGACTCAAGAAGATCCTATTAGTAGCTTTGCAAAGAAAATTTCTGGAGATGAGAAATTT
Organism: uncultured Candidatus Melainabacteria bacterium; assembly: GCA_963922625.1. Classification (GTDB taxonomy): domain Bacteria; phylum Cyanobacteriota; class Vampirovibrionia; order LMEP-6097; family LMEP-6097; genus CAWUIS01. Next base: position 7,105 of record CAWUIS010000071.1, read on the forward strand.
GATATTAGTAGTCATACACTAGAAGAAAAAAATCAGCTTGAAAAAAGTTTTTTTGTAAAAACGCCAAACGATGCAAAATATTTAGAGCATAGAGTAAAACTCACACCCATTATCATCAGTGAGATACACGCAAAAGAACCTGAATCTATCACTCTACTTAATCAATCTTTGCAAAGTTTTGATTTAATAAATTGCAAAGTCTATGACAGCCTAAAACAAAGACATATTTTTGAAGAAGAGCTGATTGTTGAAGCAGGAGAAAGTTTCCAGCTCAGTAAAAATCTGGGCATCAACGATGATGGTGATGACATGAAATTAGAATGCAGCAGCTTTTCAACTAGCTTGGGTTTTTGATTGAGTTGATTTAACTTCAACCTCTTTACCAGCTTTTTGCTTGGATGCCATTGGTATCACATCTGCAAGATTTAATTTCTCAACCATATCAGCCGTGATACTAATTTCTTTGATATCTTTGCGTGAAGGAATCTCAAACATTATGTCCTTCATTACAGCCTCTACGATACTGCGCAAGGCTCTTGCTCCCATTTTTCTTTTTTGGGCTTTTTTAGCAATGGCTTCAATGGCAGCATCATCAAAACTCAACTCAACACCATCGTATTCAAAAAGTTTTTGATATTGTCTAATCAAAGAATTTTTAGGCTTAGTCAAAATCAGCTTGAGAGCGTCCACATCAGGAGCTTCTAAGTATGTATTGATAGGCAATCTACCAACAAACTCAGGTATGAGTCCAAAATGCACCAAATCTTCAGACTCAACGTGCTTGAAAGATTCTGATAGCTTCTTAGCTCTTTCGTCTTCGGTCATAGTACTTGAACCAAAACCAATTGCTGGTTTTGATTTCATGCGACGTTTTTCTATAACTTGCTCCAAACCAACAAAAGCACCACCACAAACAAAAAGGATATTATGAGTGCTCATTTCGATGGTATCCATCTGAGGATGCTTGCGATTACCACTAGATGGAATATTTGCCGTAGTACCTTCAACCAATTTCAGCAAAGCTTGTTGAACACCTTCACCTGAAACATCACGGGTAATAGAAGCATTCTCTGACTTACGAGAAATTTTATCAATCTCATCAATGTAAATAATGCCTCTCTC
>CAWUIS010000072.1:0-8186 GCA_963922625.1 uncultured Candidatus Melainabacteria bacterium
CTCGATGATCTTAAGAGCTTTTTCCCCGAGAACAACTACCAGCTAAGGGTCTATCTGCCTTATGGTGAGCTAATTCCTGGTATGTCTTATTTAGTAAGACGCTTATTAGAAAATACTGCCAATGATTCTTTTTTGAAGCAAGGATTTTTAGATGATAAATCCGAGGACGATTTACTCAAAGATCCAGTTCTACTCAAACAAGATAGCTTAGAAAAAACCCAAAGATTAGATCTATCGAGTTTTTCTAATACTCCTTTGATAGATTTTTCTAAAAAATTCAACCGTGATTTTCTTAGCAGACGAATAAGAGAGCTTGAGCATAATCTAAATGGTGACCGGCATTTTCCATTGATTATTGATGGAGGGAAGGTTTTTAATGATAACTATTTTGAGTCAGTCAATCCAGCCAACCCTCAACAAATACTAGGTATGGTATCTCAGGCAAGTGTCCAGGATTGTGATATCGCGATGTCAGCAGCCCAAGAAGCATTTAAAAGCTGGTCTCAGACTGAATTTCATCTCAGGGCAAAACTACTTTCTTTGGTGGCTGATAGGCTTGAAAAAGAGAGGCATACTTTCACTGGTTTATTAGTCTTAGAGGCTGCTAAGCCTTGGTTGGATGCTGATGCTGAAGTTTGCGAGGCGATTGATTTTCTTAGATACTATGCTGACAAGGCTTTGAGATTGAATGCCGAGAATAAATTGAGATCTTTTCCTGGCGAGAAAAATACAAGCTCTTACTTACCTTATGGGGTTGCTGTGATCATTTCACCGTGGAACTTTTCTCTTGCCATTATGGCTGGTATGGCATCTGCTGCATTGGTTGCCGGCAATGCTGTCATAGTCAAGCCTGCAGAACAAACCTCGATTATTTGTCATGAATTTACTAAATTAATCAATGAGATTATCAAGGATTTTTGTCCGAAATATACTCGAGGGCTTTTTAATTTTGTGGCAGGTGATGGAGAGCTTATTGGTGAGTATCTGTGTCAACACCAAAAAACATCTTTGATCTCTTTTACTGGATCTGAAGAAGTAGGAATGCAAATTTTTGAAAATGCGGCAAAAGCAAGACCCCCTAAAAAAGTTATCGCTGAGATGGGTGGTAAAAATGCCATTATTGTTGATTTAAGTGCTGACCTGGATGAGGCGATCCCAGGTGTTTTGTATTCTGCTTTTTCTTTTGCTGGACAAAAATGCTCAGCTTGTTCCAGAGTTTATATCGAAGCTGGTATATATGACCAGTTTTGTGAGCGTATTAAAAAAGCAGCACTTGAAATTAAAGTAGATAATCCTAAATTAGAAAATTGTTTTGTGCCCCCAGTGATAGACATGAATGCCTCTTACAAGATTAAGGCTTTTGTTGAACAAGGAAAACTTGAAGCTACCGTGTTGTGTGCAAATTTGCCTTGTCCTGATACTGGTTTTTATTTAAGCCCAGTGATTTTGGCTAACTTGGATCCAAACTCTAGGCTTTTGACAGAAGAAATATTTGGTCCGGTGCTGGCTTTGGTTAAAGTCAAAGACATTGATGAGGCAATTGATCAGGTTAATGCAAGTCGTTTTGGTTTGACCGGCGGTATTTTTTCTCGTAGCCCTGACAATATAGAAAAAGCAAGTAAACAAGTAGAGGTTGGTAATTTTTATATAAATCAAAAAATTACTGGAGCTATTGTCTCGCGTCAGGCATTTGGCGGCTTGAAAAACTCCAGCATCGGTTTTAAGGCTGGCGGACCTAATTATTTACTTCAGTTTATGCAAGAAAAAGTCATCACTGAAAATACAATGCGTAGAGGTTTTGTATCAGATTAGCCAAATGTGATATCTTTTTTATCCTATGAGTAAAAACTTTTTAGTTCTGTGTAGTTTAATTTTTCTTACAAGTTTTCAAGCGGCTCACGCTGGAGCTCTTACCAAACTCGTTGAGGTAGAGCCAGAGGCAAGACAAGAGCTTGAGGCCAATAGAGTTAAGTTGGAGCAGTGTATGGATGCTAAAACCAGAATACAAGAAGAAAATTCTGGTCTGAAAGACAGAATTTCTAAGCTCCAAACTAGTATGAATAAAATGAGAGCAGATACTAGCTCATTACAGCAGCAGATCTCTCGTTTAAACAGAGATAATTCAGAACTAGATAAAGACAATGAAGACTTACAAAAACAAATAGATCAATTAAAAGCTTCTTTAGCTGAGAGACAAGCAGCACGTGAGGTTGCCCAGACTGAACTTGATGATTCTGACAATGAAACTATTGTTGACAATATTCTTTGGCCTGTAGTTGCAACTCCAGTCGGTTTAGTTACTGGTACTGTGCGCGGTGCTATGAACAAGAGCATGGAATACAGCGACAAAGCAGCTAATGCAATGGGACCAAGTCTTCCGGGACGTTTAGTAGGAACCGTAGGTGGTATGCTTGTGGGTAATATCACTGGGGCTGTGACAGGTTTGATTAGAGGCGTTTATGATGGCATTGTTACAGGTTTTAGAAAGCCTTTAAGTGCAGAGAGCATCAGCTTGGGTGGAGAATATGCTCAAGATTACGATCCTTACAAAGTTTTTCAAAACTAATAAGACCTTTTTAGCATAATTAAAAATATATTTAACTTCAAAAATTGAGGGTTGTGACTCACTAGATGTTGAAATAAAAAGCCGACTATTGTATTTGGCGGCATGTTTATACAAACTCAGGTACAGGAAGATATTCTTCGGTCAATATCTAGCAACTTTTTTGGTCTTCGCGATCGATATGACCTTGGTGATTTCAAAGAAATAAATACTCAAGAAGCAAAGCAGATACTGCTGCTATCCAACTATTTTAGGTTTGTTATTGCAGCTAAAAAGCATGAAAAATTCAAAAAACAAGAAGTCCTTGAAGGTCTTGCAGATTCTCAAGAGTCATTTAGCTACCTTAAAACTAAGGCAGGGCAAGATTTTCTTAGCTTAAAGCTTGTTGAGAATATGTACGAGACAAATTCAGGAATCCGTGCCAACCAAGTCCAGGCTAGTAACAACCTGCTGATGGTTTTTCGTTTTTATGATCTTCTTCTCACAAGTCAGAAAAAACTTTTAGAAGTGGTCAATAACAGTGAAAAGATTCCTACTTGGTGGTCTACAAAAACCATTGAGTTTGATGACGCTGAAAGATACCAAATTGGATGCTTTATTGATGATATGGTGGAATGTCTGACTGCATCTTTAAAAGAGGCTTTTAGGACTTTTACTATTTGTCCAGAAGAATTTTTTGAGCGCTACAAAGAGCATAAATTTTGGCAATCAAGTCTAACTCAAAAAGCTTCTATGATAAGAAAACTTAGTTCATAGACTGGCTTCTAGCTTGTCAGCAGATAGCCTGGTGTCTGGTAGTTGTGTTTTAGCAAAATCAAGCATCTCATTGGTAAATTGATACATGTGTGTATATTGCAAAATTTGATAAGCAATAATTTTTAGTCTGTCACTAAAACTAGGAAGCTTTGTTGGATCTAGAAGTGGTGCAGCTAGAATATTTGATCCTTGGCATTCAAGTTCAAAACCAAGACTAATTCTTGGTTCTGCAGCTCTTTTACTTGCTCTAGAGCCCCAATGTACTACCCAATGATTCCAAATGAAAGCATCTCCAGCTTGTGCTGGCAGCGCACGCACATCAGGTAGATTAAAATCCCAGCCTTGTATTACTTCGTGAGGTTTTTCGGCTTCGCGGTTCATTGGCACTAAATACATACAGCCATTGAGAGTATTTGCATCACTGAGTGGTATCCACAAGGATAAAACTTTGGGAGATAAATCCTGGTTTAAAGATTCTATATTGCCATCACGGTGAGGTTTCCAGCCCGCTTCCTCTTTTTCAGGGTCTAGGTGCCATGCCCAAAGGCAGGGTCTGAGGCTGTAGTTCTCTCCAAGAGAACTGGTAATGAGATTTTGTAGTTTTCTTTGGCAAAGCCAAAACTCATCGTAAATAAAACAAAAAATTGGTAGTAGTTGTTTACTAACGAGTGCTTTGATTAAGCTTGCATATTTATCAGTATCTTCGGTATTAAAAATATTTTGTGCTTGGAAATAACCTTCTGTTTTTATTAAATCCTGGGCTTTTTGATATTGTTCTTGAGAGAATTTATATTCATTGATTGACCTTGCAAAATCATGGTCTTCAATATGGAAATCTCCACTAAGGCTATGCCAGAACTGTTTGTCAGTGAGGTTTTGGTTTTTTTGTAGAAAGACCATATAATTTTTTATACCCGATGCCAGCTAAAACCATATTTTTTGTATATGTCTTTGCTTTTTTCCTCCTCAGGATTGCGGTCTCGCCAAATTTTAGTGCTGATGAAGCCGAGCAATTCTTAAATGCACAAAGTTTCTCTTGGGGTTATAGTAGTCAAGCACCACTTTTTAGTTGGTTGTGTTTTGTTTTATTAAAACTTGGTTTTGAAGCTGTCATTGCTATTAATTTTGTAAAATATCTCGCTTATTTTTTCTTGCTATGTTTTTGTTTTGATTTTGCTGCAACCAAAGTCTCCAAAGAAAAAGCTTTTTGGCTTACAAGCACTTTGCTGTATTTTCCGGTTTACGCTCATGAGTTTCACCGGGATTTGACTCATTCTGTTTTAGTGACCTGTTTTGCTGCTCTCTCTCTCAAGATTTTTTATGAGCTAGAAGCGAAACCAACTTGGTCTAATTATTTATTTTTAGCTTTAAGTCTGAGCTGCGGTATTCTTTCTAAATATAATTTTGTATTTTTGATTACAGCGATGTTTGCTTGCTCTTTATTTTTTCAAGCAAAAAGATCACTTGTCTTGAATACTAAAGCTGTTTTTGCTGCTTTTAGCTCCTGTGTTTTATTGATACCTCATATGCTATGGCTTTGGCAAAATGATTTTTCTAGTCTGCATCATGTCATCAATAAAACTTTGAGCTTAGATTTTTCTTTGTTGAGAATCCTGCTGGAGTTTCTTCCATCATTATTGATTGTTTTGATTTTGCTTATTGTTTTATTTAGAGACTATTTCAAAAATAAACTTGATTTTTTTACTTTGTTTTTTAGCTTCTCAGCCTTGTTTTTACCGCTCATAGTGACCTTGCTTAAACAAGCCAGCTATTTCAATTATCGCTGGATGGCACCACTTTATTTGCTTTTGTTTTTTGCTTTGTTGCAAAATTTGGCTCTAGAAAAATTGAAAATTTCTCGGCTTTTGAAAATCTCTATTCTAGCTATAGTCTTTGTGACTTTTTCACTCAGACTAGTGTTTAATTTTGCACCTAATTTAACTAGTAAGCACCTTGCTTTGCATATGCCAATCGCAAAATTACTTGATTATTTACAAAAAGAAGATTTATCAAAGATAGTCTTGCTCTCTGATAATCGCTTGCTTTTAGCAAATCTAAAAAAAGCTTTGCCTGAGCTAGAGATCTTTTGGCTAGAAGAATTGAGTGATGATTATTTTATAAAATCTCGCAAAGTCTTTAAGCAAGAGTTCGGTTCTATCAAAGCAAAGATAGAAAAGAAAACGAGAGGCAAAAAGATTTTAGTGCCCAAGCTGGTTTCCAGTGGTGATAAAGCTTTGAAGAAAAAGTATTTTAAGATTTTTGCTGATTCAAAACAACTAACTTCTTTTAATGATAAGTATTTGTGGTCTGAGGATAGTCAAGGCTTTCTTGTCTATGAGCTTGCTTTCCGTTAAACTTAAACAAATTATCAAATGCTTTTAATCTTTATCTCCATAACTCTAATAAGTTTTTTCTTAGCAGCGATATACCTACTTACCAAAAAAAAGTATATTGAAGCCAAACAAGCAAAGAAAATTTGTAACCAAATTCAAGCAACAAACAAACTTGCACCAACCCATTCTTTACTTGAATCCCATAAAATTTTAGTGTCTTCTGTATCTCAAATGCTTGGAAAAAAAGCCAATGCAGCAAAATTATTGAATAAAATCAGCTCAAGATTGAGTAACGAAAAAGAAATGTGGCGTTATCACCGCATGAGAAACCAGGCTGCCCATGAGCTTGATTTTAATGTTTCAGTCACCGAGGCTCAAAAAGCCAGGCAAGTTTTTAAGGATGTTGTTCAAAATCTCACAAAAAACTAGTAGCAAGTCTCTTTTACCAAGTCTTAACCTCTATAAATTTAAATTGCACTATGCATCATATGCTAGGAGCAAAATCATTTAAATCTGCGACATGGAGCCCGCCTCCTAATACTGGCATTGATCATGGCTATATTCATTCGGGTAGAGCTGGGACTCCTTCAGGTCATGCTCACATCGATGAGATGAATTATCGTGTTAGCTCGGCTGCTTATTACGGCAGACAGGTACCAGGTTTGGTGAGGAACATCTCTTTAGATCATCTCAGGCAGACTGGCTATGTTGGTGCACCAAGTAAAGTTGTTGGTCACGGCGATAGCGCTTATTTCAATGACTATGTTCGAGGTTATACCGATCATGAACATGATTATTACGGACCTCATATGCATGATTTTGATCTTTATCAAGGTCATGGTCTTGATTTTGTTTAGCTTGATAAGGACTTAACATAAGGCTCAGTATGTGCTAATGTTTAAAGTCGATTATGTTAAAGATTCCGCCTGCTGTACTTGAGTGTTTTGATGAAATACACATTGATAAGGTTGCTGATACAAAGCTTGGCGCTCTTTTAGGTCTTGTCGCATTTGGTGAAAAAAGAGAAGAACATAGAAGCAAACTCACAAAGATGATGAAAGAAATACCAAATACTTGTGCAAGAAAAGCAGCATATAAACATTTAGATAGATTATTTAAATTGAAAGAAAGTGGAGACGACAAGAAGAAAGCCCGTGAAGACTATAAAGATTTAATCGAAAAAATCAGTTTAGGACAATTTGACAATCTAGATAAAGCAGTAGAGAAGGCTTTTCAATTAGTTGAGCGTGCCGGTGATTTAGAGGTCTATGGACCAGAGGTTATTTATAACACTGAGATAAAAGTGGCTCTTTGTCAGGCACGAGAGAATTTATCTAAGGTATCAAGTAGCGACCCTGAAGCTGCTGGCAAACTAGAACAGATCTCAGGTTTCTTAAAATCTGAGCAAGGTGCTAGGCTAATATCTCATTACCGTAATAAAGAGCTTCCTTCAAGTGAAATTCCTGCTTCAAAAGTAGAGCAAAAAAATAAATTACTAGGCAGAGCGCTAGCTTTACTTAATGTTATCCTTTTGGCCGGCTCCGTTTGGGCTTTAAATAATATTGAACCTGGTGTCTTAAGCCGAAAATTAACACAAGCTATTAATACTGTGATTGATTATGCTGATGATGGACCAAGTTTATTAGAGGGCATAGTGGACGCAAAATTACCTGAAGATGATGAGGACTACTTTAAAAAGAGGAAAGCCGCTGTTGAAAAATGTGTTAATGACTTAGTCGAAGCAAGGTTAAATGGCAAGAAGACAGATAAAGATATCGAAAGACTAACAGCCAAGCTTACTGAAATATGTACGCGCAATGAACATACAGCCCAGGCTCATCAACATTAAGGATTCTATTCCAGATATCCAGTGGATATTGATGAATTTGAGGGAATGTATTCTTTAGACGAATGTAAAAATCTTTTGAGAGAAGTGGAGGTGACTTACAAGTGGTTAAAAAGCTTACTGATACAGAATTAAAAGAAGTACTACACCGTTTTTTAAGTAATCTTAGTGACAAAATTGCTATAGATAGATCTATCTTGTTTGGTTCTTATGCCAAGGAAACTGCACATGAATGGAGTGATATTGACTTAATGGTCATTTCAAAAGATCTTCCACTGGACAGACCTAAAGGAGCTAATGGTTTTGCTTTAGCAAAGCTCGCTGGTTTTGAAAACTTAGCTCCCGGACTTGAAGTAATTGGTATTCATCCCCAGAAACTCTCGAATCCGGTTACTTTTGATTTTTTTGAAGAAGTAATATCAACTGGAAAAGAGTTTGATCTGGAAACAAAATCTTTTTTATGATTTTTTTGTATGGGCGTAGTTTCCGCCAAACTCTAACAAATGATCAAATATTAAGATCTGAACTTTCTGTATTACGTTTAGCGACATTCCTTGTATAGATGTAATATAATTTTCATGCTTTGACCAACGCTAATATCGATCATATCCGCAATCTTGCAATTATTGCCCACGTAGACCACGGTAAAACTACTCTGCTTGATGCCATCCTAGACCAGACTGGTAGT
>CAWUIS010000073.1:0-8184 GCA_963922625.1 uncultured Candidatus Melainabacteria bacterium
ATGCAAAGCCGCAACTAATTTAGGGGCTTTTCTATCATTTGCATGAGCAAATCTTTCATAAGAACCAATTTTAGAAGTAGTAACCAAAGATAAAGCTTTTCTGAAAGGGCTAAAAACTCTCTCTAAAAAGGTTTTATTTGGTTGTGGGACTACTGCTCTCACGGCTATTTAGAATAACTCCAAATATTCGTAAAGCGTATTTTCGTAATTGAAGCTTAAGTATTTTTAATATGTTCATTTTTAATCTTTTTCTTAGATTTGTGTTTTCGAAGGCACTCAAGCTACTTGCCTGTTTCTTTAACACGCATTGCTAAAACAAACATCAAGACAAAAAGAGACAAGACTTCTGTATCTCCCCACCAATTCTCAAACAAACCTTCAATACTCAAAGCAAAATAGCCACAGAAAAAAGGTAAAGTTCCATATTTAATACCACTAAACAAAAAACAACCTATGGCAAAGTAAAAAGCAAGCCAAGCAGTAAAACGGAGCAAGCCACCAGTATAAAGTTTCTGCAAATAAATACTGTGGGCATGGCTAAGTTTAGCTGTTTTGTGCGGGGAGTAGACACATTGATATGGAATGATCTTGTTGATACCAAGCACTGGTTTTTCCAGCCAAGCATCAAAATTTTCTTGCCAAATATGAAAACGACATTGCATACTTTTGTTCATTAATAAATTTTCAACACTAGTAAGACGTTTAAATTTTCTTTGTATACGCGGCGATAAATTATAAGTAAACGTGAATGCTAATAACAAAGTTGCAATAGCGATGATAAGCTGCTTCCAATTAAATAGCTTAGAAAAAAGAACATAAAAAATCAAAGACGCGATCATACCAACCCAAACCGATATTTGCCCCAATACTAAAATTGCAGCAAGTTGAATTACCGCACTTGCAAAAAGCAATATTCTTAGTGCACGGTTGAGCATGATAAATTTCATTTGCTCAATAAAAGCAATTGAGATATAAAAACTGATGGCTATTAATCCAGAATTTGTAAACGCTTGATCCAAAATCCCTAGAGCACCAAAAAACATCGGCACAATTTTAAAAAACTGCAATAAGATCAACAGACTCAATAAAGAAGAAGTCAACATTACAACTATGCTCAAACTACGAGAAGGAAATTTGAGAAATTTATTACTAGATTTTTGAGCAACGATAGTGAAAACTAATGCACTCATCCAGAACCACTGCAAGTAGGAAACAAAAAGGCTTTTTGCCCAAGTCAAAAACTCCCCACCGTGAGCAAGCTTTATAAATAAGTAAGTGAGAATTAGAGCAAGAACTAAGTAATTAAAAATACCTATCTTGTGATCAAATAAAAAGTTTCTCCGTTCTTGAGAAAATAAATCTTTCAATGCAGGCAAGAGCCACAAAGCCTGACCTGCAACAAGACAAATTGACCTTAAAGTAGGACTGAAAAAGCAGCTTGCCAGAAAAGCATTTAAAAAGAGAAATGAGACTTTGCTAAGCAAAACTTTTTATATGCCAAGTTACTTCTTAACTCTTAAAAAGTCTGGAATATCCACATTAGCATCACCAGCAAAACTAGTACTTGCAGTAGTTTCCTTGACTTCTCTGACTCTAGTTTCAGAAGCTGCTTCTGCAACTGCAGAGCCAGGATTTCCAACTCTTGCTTTTATTGCTGATTTTCCTAACTTAGCTCCTGCACTGCTGCCACCTTCTTTGTTTGAAAAGAAAAGGTTATTAGGACTTGCACTTGCTGTCTTAGGTTTCGCTGCTGCTTTATTTCCAAATGTACTGCCAAAATTTAGATAAAAAGGAGACTTCTCTTTGGCTGGAGCAGCTTGCTGCTTTGGCTGATTTGTCTCAAGCATTTTAAAGCCAGTAGCGATAACAGTGATTTGAATCTCACCTTGGATTTTCTCATCAATAACCGCACCAACAATGATATTAGCGTCTTCGTTGATATCATCATAAATAGATTCAGCAGCTTCATTGACTTCGTGTAGAGTAAGATCGTTACCACCAGTAACATTGAAGATGATACCTGTTGCTCCATCGATAGTGTTTTCAAGTAGTGGAGAGTTAACAGCTTGCTTAGCAGCTTCAACAGCTCTACCTTCACCAGAAGATCTACCCATACCCATGATGGCATTACCAGCATTGAACATCACTGATCTAACATCAGCAAAGTCAACGTTAATCAGACCAGGCACATTGATAATGTCACTGATACCTTGAACACCCTGTAATAAAACATTATCAGCTAAAGTGAAAGCATCTGTCATAGAAGTCTGACGCTCAGTGATTTCTAGAAGTCTATCGTTAGGGATCACTATTAAAGCATCAACTTTTTCTCTAAGTTGCTTAATACCTTCTTCTGCTAATTTAACTCTTCTTCTACCTTCAAAGCTAAATGGCTTTGTAACAACACCAACAGCTAGTACACCTTTCTCGCGAGCAATATCAGCAATAACAGTCGAGCTACCAGTACCAGTTCCACCGCCCATTCCAGCAGTAACAAAAACCATATCAGCACCTTCAATAGCTTCTGCAATAGCCTCAGAACTTTCTTCAGCAGCCAAACGTCCAGTTTCTGGATTACCACCAGCACCTAGTCCACGAGTTAATTTTGAACCTAGTTGTAATTTATGAGGAGTTTGTGAGACTTCTAAAGCCTGTACATCTGTATTTGCTACCCAAAACTCGATATTTGACAGACCGCCTTGAATCATGCCGTTGACAGCATTACAACCAGCGCCACCTGCACCAAAAACCTTTATATTAGCCCCTCTTCCATCTTGATAACTTGCCATAATTTTATTAATGATCCTTTTTAGCTCTCATCTTCAAGCGTACTTACTTCAAAATAAATATTTTGCGAAATTATTCGCTTGAAGGAACTAAAAACACAATATAGCTAGTTGGGCCGAGCGTCAAGAAATTATCGAAACTTTTTAAATTAAAAAAACGTCATACTAAAGCTTGAGCCAAAGTTCAAAAAAAGCTCTAATGGATAAACAATTAGATAGATCCAGATTCATAAGAGAATGGTGAATCTTCCAAACCTATTAGTACAGTCGAAATGTACTTTTAGTACATAATTTTTGTACCATCAGTACAGCAAAAACGAACACTGCTTCAAGCTTAATTCTTAAAACCTTTAACCCCAGGCTTACCGCCTTTTTTGAGTTTTTTGACATCTTTGTTTTTAGTCTTGGCAGGGACCATACCAGAGGCGCGCATTGCTTTTTGCTGCTTTTTAGACATACCTCCCATCATTTGCCCCATCATATCCATAGGGTTTAGCTGTGGTGCCTGAGCGCCCGGAGCATCACCCCCGCCTTGCATCATGGCAAGCATCGGACCGAGATTTTTAAACATTTTTGCCATCTTGTTAAACTCGGCTGTCAGCTGAGAAATATCAGATTCTTGCATGCCACTACCACGAGTAATACGAGCCCGGCGTGATTTAGCTGAAGCATCAGAAGACAAAAGTTCGGGCTTGCGGCGCTCTTGCTTGGTCATACTATTAATGACAATTTTGTATTTAGAAAATTTCTTTTCGCTTTGCTCAGCAAGATCGTCTTGATTAGGTACCTGTAAGCCCATCTGCGAGAGCATATTACCCATACCAATCATCTTGAACATGCTAGAAAAATCTCCTAGCTTAGACATCATGTTCTGAAAAGTCATGAAAGTCTCGTAGTTAAAATTGCCTTTCATCAATTCAGCTTCAAGGCGCTTAGATTCTTCTTCTGAAATTCTTTGCTCGGCTTTCTCGACTAGGCTGAGCACATCACCCATACCAAGAATACGGCTTGCCATACGATCAGGGTGGAAAGCCTCAAGATCTTCTAGTTTCTCACCCACTGAAGCGAGCTTTATAGGCTTGCCTGTAGCTTCAACCACCGAAAGCGCAGCACCACCACGCGAATCTGAATCCAGCTTGGTGAGTATGATACCAGTAAGTCCAATTTGAGTATTAAAGGTATCAGCGACACTAGCGGCTTCCTGACCAATCAAAGAATCTATAACAAGAATTTTTTCAGCTGGCTTAATAAGTTTTTCTAAGAGAAAAAGCTCAGCCATCAGCTCGGTATCAACTTGCAAGCGACCTGCGGTATCAAAAATCAGGATATCGTTGCCGTTTTGCTGGGCAAAAGCCATAGCTTTTTTAGCCTCATCAAGTAACTTAGATTCTGGATTGGTATCAAAAAAATCTACTTCTGCTTGCTCTGATAAAATCTTGAGCTGTTTGATTGCTGCTGGTCTTTGCAAATCACAAGGAATTAAAAGTGGTTTTGAACCTTCGTTTTTGAATTTATAAGCAAGCTTTGCTGCGGTGGTGGTTTTTCCAGCTCCCTGCAAACCTAATAAAAGCAAGTTTGCTGGCTTTGTTGCCAAGTTTAATTCTTGATGGGAGCCGCCTAAAATTTCGGTTAGCTCATCATTAATGATTTTGACTAGCTGCTCACCAGGCTTAATACCGGTAAGAACTTCAGAGCCTAATGCTTTTTCACGTACTCTTGCAGTAAATAACTTAACAACCTTAAGGCTGACATCAGCTTCTAATAAAGAACGGCGAATCTCGGCTAAAGCATCATCGATATTTTTCTCGGTGATAGTCTTTTGACCACGCAGCTTCTGGAGGCTGTCTTGCAGTTTTAGTCCAAGTGAATCAAACATATGAAATAAGAAATTCTAGCATTTGCTCCCATCTACTAGAAACAAGCTAAAATCCTCAATATGGGATTAACATACGCTGATTTAAGTTTATCAAATCCAAAAGAACCTCAACTTAAAGACTTTGAAACCAAGGCCCTGGTAGATTCTGGTACTTTATATTTATGTATACCTCAGCATGTTGCCACACAATTAAAACTTGAAAAGCTTGAAGATAGAGAAGTAATTCTTGCTGATGGACAAAGAAAATCCTTTCCATACGTTGGTCCCATCCTAATTCAATTCGAAAATAGATCTTCTTTTATGGGAGCTATGGTTTTCGGAGATGAGGTTTTACTCGGAGCAATACCCATGGAGGATATGGACGTCATTATTCATCCCTTAAAGCAAAAACTCATTGTTAATCCTGAAAATCCAAATATGACTTGTGGTAAAGCAAAATAGTGACAGTACAATGAAAAGATGATCTTTTTATTTGCTCTTGTTTTTTCATTAACGCTGCCTGTCAGAGCTTCAAGCCACAGAGAAGCTCCTTTTGTTGCAAACAATCCAGCTGTAGACGCTAGCGACCTTTATGCTTTTACTAGCTATGAAACAGGGCGTTCAGATTTTATAACTATCATTGCCAATTACAGCCCTGTTCAAGACTCTAATTCAGGACCAAATTACTATCTCTTTGACCCTAGCGCCTTATACGAAATCAAAATCGATAATGACGGAGATGCCCGCGAAGAGATGACTTTCAGATTTAGATTCAAGCAAGAATTGAGCAATAACAATACTGGACTTAGTGTCACAGTTGATAACAAAAATATCGATGTCCCTTTTATCTCCAATGCTAGTTTCACCGAGGTCAATGAAAATGCTCAAAACAGACTGGCAAGCTACAGTATTGAGCTTGTTAGAAACAAGGCTTTTGAATATGGTAATAGCACCAATAGACTCAAAGACGGCAAATTTCTGAAAAGCAATGGTGAGAAAAACTTTGATATGCCTGAGTATAATATTGGCTCAAACACAATTGCTGACTATGATAGCTACGCTAATAATTTTATTTATGATGTAGATATTCCCGGCAAAGGCAAAAACAAATGTGAGACTCAAGCAAGAGTATTTGCTGGGGTTCGCAAAGAAAGTTTCAAGGCTAATCTTTCTGGTCTCTACGACCTAATAAACAAAGACCTGACAGCAGCAGAAGATGCTGCCAGTAATGAATTCAACGGTAATGTTTTAAGCCTAGCTTTAGAAATACCCAAAGACTGTTTAAGCAGAAAATCGGACAGGCCTGTAATAGGGATTTGGACCAGTGCCAGCTTAGCTTCAAGACGAATCATCAGAAGGCAAACTAGCTTTAAAAACCCTGAACTCACTTCAACAAGGGACTTTACACAGGTCTCTCGCCTTGGTAACCCTTTTGTCAATCAAATGCTCATTGGCTACTCGGATAAAAATGATTTTAACCAAAACATCCCAAGAAAAGATAGAAAGCTCTTTGAAAAATACATCCAGTACCCAGCATTAGCTGAAATCATTGAAACAAACAGCAGCCTATCAGCACCAAACCTATTTCCCAGAACAGACATGGAAGAAATTTTCCTGACAGGCATAGAGGATCTTAATCAATTAAATAAAGTGAGAAATTCTGAAATGCTGCGATTAAACACGGCAACAGATGCTCTTAGCGCAGATAGCCAAAACCGCCTTGGACTACTGGCTGGTGATGAAGCTGGCTTTCCTAATGGACGCAGACCAGGAGATGATGTTACTGATATATTTTTCCGGATTTTAATGGGGGCTAGGCTAGACGCTTCTCTTGCAGCGGCAGGCTCACTTGCACTCACTGACGGTGTTTTAACTAATGCCAGTGATTACAATGAGAGTTTTCCTTATCTTTTAAGTCCCTAGTGAGTAAGCTCTAAGCCATGAGATTATTTTCTTGGGGCAGCGTATTCAAAAAAGTGGGCTGCCCTTACAAGGTTACCAAAACTTTAATTAATATTAGATTGTGTCAAGTATTCTATGACACCTTATTTAGAACATCGCCCATGACCTTATTTAGAGCATCGTCCATGGTTATTCCAATATTACGAATATTCCTCTTTACATCTTGGAGACGATTTTCTATTGCTAAAGCAAATTTAGATATTTTTTCACTCGGGTCAGGCAGCGTTGAGAGAACATTTGCAATTTTATAAGCAATCTCCTTAAAGTCTTCTGCTTGCATTTCACTGTTTGGTAAGTCATCAGGAGCAGCTTTTACAGCAAGATCTGCAATTTGACTTGCCAGCTGAGCTAAAGACTCATCATCACGAAGTGATTCTTCAATATAAACATAAGCATCATTACCATTGTCTTGTAGAATAGGCTTGCGATTTATAGACGCTACTTTAGGAATAGCTCTATAACCTATATTTAAAATTTCAGATGACGGACCAGAAGTTATCATAAATATAATTGTATAAAACTAATAGAGAATATAGAAGACCGGAATCTTAAGAAAATCAAAAGCCACAAAGGCGGTGTCGCTAAATATTTTCCTGGATCTTTTTTTGTATGGGCGTAACAAGTTTATCAGCAAAACCTCGCTATACTAATTGTGGTAGTATTATCAGCATTTCCGAATATCTAATAAGGTTTTTGCGTAGTCAAGTAGATGCTTAATAGGACCAACCAACTACCAACAGTAGCACCAGCGCCTGCCAGCATCGGTAGGGCTGAATTTCAAGCAAGTGTATTACATGCTGCTAAATCCTTATTGGAAATTAACTCATTAACTAGCAACAAATATGCACTAGTTCATGCAGAAGACCTGCGAAGGATACTAGAACAAATTTCACAGCCAAATACAAATGGCAGGGATAAACTAAATCTTCTAATGCCAATGCTTCAGGATATGTTTTCTTCTCATCGAGCAGTGAAAAAACTTCCTGAAGTATTTAAATACATAAACAACATCATGGTTGGTTTATCGGATTATACTCAAAGACTAGGCTTAGGTAAATTAAGTGATTTTATTTCTTTGTTTGATAGCCCAGAAAATTCTGCTGCAAGCGTTATTCAGAGAGAAAATGAAAAATCCTTTAGGGTTTCAATGAAGGATTTTTTCCTGGATCTTTTAAGAACATAACGCGTCTTAATATCTTGTAATACTGTATCTTGACGTATTACATTTGCATAGCAGGTATTAAGAAGGGTAAACACTGGTAGCAAGATCTCACCAATTTAACGATGACGGGGCTTTTTCAAAGTCCGGCAAAGACGCGTCCTTGAAATTAGTAGATTTCAATCACTACCGCGAGCAAAAATACCGCAGCTTTCCTCTGCCAGAACAAAACTTTTCTAATATGGAGCCTGATTTAGGTCTTGATAGAAGGCATGAAGAAATCCAAGCAGAAGAAACAAAATTACAGCCACAGCATATAAACCTCTTGCAATATTTCTGGCACTGGCTCTTGATAATTGCTCTGATACCACTTGGGAAAAGTTGTATTTGCAATCTTTATCATCTCAGCAGCAATATCACTA
>CAWUIS010000074.1:0-8154 GCA_963922625.1 uncultured Candidatus Melainabacteria bacterium
AACTTTGATATTGAGCGCTGGCAAAAAGCTGCTCAAAAACATGGCTTTGATATTGATGAAGAGATTTCTAAATTTAGAGAGCCTGGTTCAAAACAATGCTGGGATGTTTTGACTATTGGTTTTACTGAAAACTTTTTACTGCACGAATGGCAGCAAGCGGAAAAACAAGCTGAGACCATGGCTTGTACTGAAAATAAATGTCATGCTTGTGGTGTTTGTTTTAACCTGGGCGTTAAAAATCTAGTTACCGTTAAGCAAACCGATATTAACCCTTTTGTTGCTGAAATTGATCGTGAGAAAAGACAGAGCCTGTGTGCCTCAATCTCAGAAGAGTCTATTGAAGAGAAGCTGTCGGGGCTAGATTCAGTTAAGCGCGAATTTACAGAAGGACCTCAAGTAGTAGTGAAAAATACTGTATCAGCTCAAAAATTGCGCCTTGAGATAACAAAGCTAGCTGAATTGAAATATATAGGACACCTGGATTTTCAGAGATTATTTGAAAGAGCATTAAGACGTACAGGCTTGGCTGTAGTCCATACGACTGGCTATAACCAGCATATGAAAGTCAGCTGGTCTAGCGCCTTACCGTTATTTGTTGAGAGTCAGGGGGAATACCTTGAATTAGATCTGGCTGAAAAATACGATGATCTTGAAAAATTAAGAGAAATTTTTAACCAAGAACTTCCAAAACAGGCTAGAATAAAAACAGTTGAGGATATTACTTCTGGTAATAATTCCAACATCAATAAAGTATTTGAAACGATTTATCTTGTTTCAAGTGCTTTGAATCAAAGCTTGAGCCAGGAGCTTATAAACCAGTTTTTAGCGCAAGAAGAGATTAGCATCAAAAGATTATCCAAAGACAGACGGGGACGAGATAAAGAAAAAATTATCGACCTAAAGTCAAAAATAGTAAGCATGAAACTTATTGATAACTCATCCATAGAACTTACTGTTAAAGGCATACAGAGGCCTTGGGATATCCTAGAGAAATTTCTTCCTGGTGAAAACTGGAGCTGTTTAAAGCTCAAGTCCGTTTTGGACCATCCAACAGTTTTACAAGGAGAAGAATTACAATGCGTCAATTAGTTATTTCAGAGCAAGACAATGTTGCAGCTTTGATGGAAGATGGTAGAGCTTTAGATTTCTACATACAAAAAAACGATTATGGGGTTGGCGATGTTTATTGCGTCAAAGTTGAAAATATCATGCCCTCAATTAATGCTGTTTTTGTTAAATTACACGAGGGGCAGATGGGCTTTTTACACGCCAACGATATTCCTGGTAGAGGCTCTCTTTACGATAGACTCAGCCCTGGTCAAAGACTTCTAGTTCAAATTGTCAAAGAGCCCACTGGTAATAAAGGTCCGCGTGTAAATTTAGCGATCTCTTTACCGGGTAGGTATTACGTCTTGACTACCGAGAATAAAAATATAGCTATCTCAAGACGCATTAGTGAAAATGATGAAAGAGACAGGCTACGTTCTATCACTAATCTCATGAAACCGGAAGAGTTAGGTGTAGTAATCCGCACTGAAGCTTCTGGGCGCAGTCAAGAAGAGCTTGAAGAAGACTTTTTAGGAATCTGGGAAAAGTGGAAAAATATCATCGATAAATACGAAAGATCTAACAATATCGGGCTGATCTATAAAGACTCTGATTTTCTTTATGGTGTGCTTCGTGATTGTTTTAATAGCACTATTGATGAAGTTTGTGTTGCTAGCGTGCAGCAAAAATACAAATGCCAAGAAGCTTTGAAGTCTTGGACTGGACGTGAAGTCACTGTCACTAGTTTTGATCAAGGTGATTTACTTGTAAAAACAGACGTTGTCAAAGAACTACGCAATTGTCTTTCTAATAGAGTCAACCTACCAAGTGGAGGTTATTTGATTATTCAAGGTATGGAAGCACTTACTGCCATTGATATTAACTCTGGTAAATTTACCAGCTCTTCAACCTTACGCGAGACAGTTCGTCGAACCAATATGGAAGCTGCTGTAGAAATAGCTCGACAGTTACGTTTGAGAAATATTGGCGGCATGATCATAATCGATTTTATTGATATGAGCGATAGAGCGGACAGAATTACTGTAATGGAGACATTAGAGTCAGCAATGCGCAGTGATAAAGCGAAACCACAAGTTGGACAGTTCTCTGACTTGTGTCTGGTTGAAATTACAAGAAAAAGATCAGGTCAGTCAATTGCTGAGGTTTTTGGCTCTCAGTGTAGTCACTGTAACGGTACTGGCATTATATTTAACCTCAAAGGTGGTGAGCAAAGTTCTAGTGACCAAAGAAAAACTAGATCAAGATCTCAGCAAAGTAACTCTAGATCAAGATCTTCTGATCGTAGTGACAGAGGTGAGAGGCAAGAGCGCGGTGAGAGAAACGATCGTAACAATAACCGCCGTAACAAGCGTGATCGTTTTAACTCAAGATCTAGAGGGCGTAATAATAAAGCTGAAGCTTCTGAGACGGCAGATACTGCTACTGATACTAAAGCAGAGGAGCATAGTACTGAAGAAGTTAAAAGCCAAGACACTAAAGTTGAAACTAGCGTAAAGGCAGAAGTTGCTGCTAGTAGTCCTAAAGAAGCTAAAAAACCAGCTCCAGTAGAGACTCCTAGTACTGATGATCTTACTGCAAGTAAGACATTTGCAAATACCCATGAAGTTTAACTCTCAAATTTGAGCTTAGCTTGATGTCATGATTATCAACCCCTCACTTGATAATATCAATAAAGCCCTGGCTGCCAGTGCAAATCCGCATCATTGCTTTAAAACAATTCAAATTGCTGGAACCAATGGCAAGGGTTCTGTTTGTAGTTTTTTAGAGCTTCTTTATAAGCACTGTTTGCCGCATATTAAAGTGGGTAAATATCTAAGCCCACATTTAATTAGTGTGACTGAAAGGATTTTAGTTAAGGGTTCAGAAATTGAATTAGCTTGTTTTAATGCTATTAGTGAAGCACTTGAAGAGCTATGTCAAAAATATCAACTTACATATTTTGAAAAACTCACTTTAATTGCTTTTCAATATTTTAAAGAGCAAGAGATTGATTTGGCTATTTTGGAGACTGGGCTGGGTGGTCGTTGGGATGCAACTAATACTATTCCAGCTGAAAACCGCTTGGCAACTGCAATTACAAATATTTCTTGGGATCATATGGACTATCTTGGAGATAGTCTTGAAAAAATTCGCTTTGAAAAAGAAGGTATTAAAAGAGAAGCTGTTGCCCATTTTGAGGGTGAAAAATTTGCATCAAATGCAAATCCCAACTCTATAAATGGTCAGAATTTTTTATTGGCTTTAGAGATCTTTGAAACTATTAATAAACAGAAAGTCTCCCAACTCATTAAAGAACTTGTAGTAAGCGAATTTCAAAAGCACTATCAAGGCAGGCTGCAATATTTTCCTGAAAAAAAACTTTTACTAGACGGTGCCCATAACCCTGCCTCAGCAAAAATTCTCAACCAGTTTATTTGCAAGCAAACTTGGGCTAGTGAGCCTAAGATCTGGCACCTAGCTTTTATGCAAGACAAAGACTACAAGTCATTTTGTGAAAATCTTTTTCATAATTTAGATATAAGCCAAGATTGCTTTATTTGTCATAGCTTAGACGAGCCCAGAGCATTAAGTAGTGAAATTCTGTGCCAGTATTTATTGAGCCTTGGTTTACAGAAAGCTTGCCAATCTCGAAGTTCTAATCCCACTATAGTGACAGGCTCGCTATACTTAGTAGGTAAATGGATAGAAGAGAATTTATCAAATTCCTCGGACTTGGCAGCCTCTCACTAGCGGGCTGTAGTCTTCAAAAACCTAGCGGCAAACTTGCATCTAGTACTGTAAGTGAAAACTTGAGCGCTACAAATTTTATACCTATAAATCCAAGCTCAGAAGATAAATTGATTCTGCCTCAAGGCTATAGCTATGATGTTTTAATTGCTTGGGGTGACCAGATCAATGAAAGAGAATTTTTTGGTTTTAATAACGACTTCACTATGCCTTTTTGGCAAGGTGAGCAAAACCTACTTTGGGTAAATCACGAGAGTGTTGACCCCAGGTTTATTCCTGAAGAAGCCGAGCAACGTAAGGCTGTTGGCGGCTCTATTATTGCAATAGAGAAAAAAGATACTAAGTGGAAATTTGCCGAGAGTAAACTAAACCGGCGTATTGATGCTAACACTCCAATGCAATTTACAGGACCACTGGCACAAAAACAAAAAGATGTCATTGGTACTCTTGCAAATTGTAGTGGTGGCAAAACCCCATGGAATACTGTACTAAGTTGCGAAGAGAATTTTCATAACTTTGATTCTAAATACGGCTGGGAAAATTTTAAGCGTAAAGATTATGGCTGGGTAGTTGAAGTGGATCCTTTTGATCCGGATTTTGTGCCCAAAAAACACTCTTCGCTAGGGCGTTTTGCACATGAAAATGCTGCCATTGTCTCTCAAGAAAAAGCGGTTGTGGTTTATATGGGGGATGATAAAGCAGACGAGCATATTTATAAGTTCATCTCGGATTCTGGTGATCTGGAAAACGGTAAGTTATACGTTGCCAAAATGCATAGTAAAGACAGTGGGAGCTGGGAGCTTTTGCATGTTTCGAATGCAAAATTGCAAAAGCAATTTCAAGATCAAGCTGATTTATTGATTAAAACACGCAGGGCAGCTAAATTACTTGGTGCAAGTCCGCTTAACCGCCCTGAAGATCTGGAAATCAGCCCAGTTGACGGCAGTGTTTTTGTGTCACTCACACAAAATTTTACTAAGGGAGATTTTCATGGTTCTATTTTAAAAATTACTCAAGAGAGCCATACTAGCCTTGATTTTAAATACCAAAACTTTTTGATGGGAGGTGCTGATATTGGTTTGAGTGCACCTGATAATCTTTGCTTTGATAATAAAGGCAATCTTTGGGTTACTACTGATATTAAGGGCGCGATGTTAAACAAAACCCCTTATAGCTACCATGGCAATAACTCACTTTTTATGGTGCCAAGCCAAGGGGAACTCAAAGGTCAAGCCTTAAGGTTCGCCTCAGCTCCAAGTGGAGCTGAGCTGACTGGTCCAAGTTTTGATAGAGATTTTGAGACCTTGTTTTTATCAGTTCAACATCCTGGAGAATTCCCCAATAAGAGCACCTGGCCTTTTGGTGAGCCTAAGTCTGGGGTGGTTTCTGTGCAGCTTTTATAGATGTATTATAATCAAAAAGAGCGGTACGTATAACCTTTGCAACATCAATTAAAAGATATGAAGGTTTATACGCACTTCTAAATAGTTCTGCGTCAGCTAAAGCATCCTCTTCAAGAGCTGCAAGACCACCAATGGTTTCAACCGGTAGATCACCTGGTTGAAAAGCACTTCTCTGATTTTGAGGTAAAGCTTCAGTAATATTCTTAGCTCTAATTTCCTCTGTTAATTCAGGGTGTTGTCTTTCCAATGTTGTAAGAGCATTCGATAGATCTTTAACACTATTTATTTCATTATCTTTAAAACCTTCGATAGTAGCAGCCAAAACTATATCTTTTTTAGGTACAACCTTTGTATGTAAGGCTTTTTTTAAATCCTCAGTCGAGGAAGCTATTTGTCTGCTTAGAGCCCCAAGACCTTTCAGCATAGGCGCTAAGACTGGCGTTCCCCCTGTAGCAGCTGCGGCAGGAACACTTAAAGTTGTATCATGTATTTGTACGGTATTGTCCATGTCTAACATTATACATCAACTAGAGTCTATTATGTCAAACTTAAAGGGCCGTGTCGTCAGATTGTCAGGTAAAGCGTAATTATGCCAAAGTAACCCAGCTAGATCTCTAAAGCTTCTTCTACAAACATCTTTTTAGGTAAATTGTATTTATTGGTTTTTCTTGTAACACCAACTTGAGCTAGTTTTGCTGCAGCTCCAATTGGGGTAAACAAAGTTGCTGTTTTAGCAACTTTAGCTGCTTTACGGGCTGTTTTTCTTTTAGTTTTATAGTGAGTTAAGTTGATTTTTTTACCATCTTCATTTTTTACTTTTACATCTTTTTTAACAATAATGTTTAAGGGTTTGTTGATCTCATTAGTTTCTTCTGACAAAAATTCAATTTTAATTTTTGTATCTTTAGGTATTTCCAAAGCATGTGCTGAAGAAACTTGAGCTAATAAAATAAGTAAAAGTATTTTTTTCACAGAGGTATTTTAGCAATTGTTTGGAAATTTAAAAGCTTTGAAACTGGCTCACCTTGTATGAATAAACATGTCAAGATCCGCCAAGGAATCTGCCAAAATTTGTATAATAGATGGGTATAAAACTACTATAAGTTAGTATAATCAACAATATTTACCCTGAAAGATCTGCCAAAAGATCTGCCAAAGAATAAGTGAAAAATAGTAAAATAGGTCATCATATAGAAAACGTTTCTTTAATGGAGCCGATGCTTCCAGAAGATTCAAATAAAGAACTAGATGATTTAGCTGTTGACCTAGTTGCTAAATCAAACTCTTTAGCTTCTAAACTCAGTTCAAAACTTAGAGAGAGTGTTTCTAGTTTAGTTCGTTCGATGAATTGCTATTACAGCAATTTAATAGAAGGTCATAACACACACCCGCGAGATATTGAAAAAGCTCTTCAGGAGAACTTTAGTAAGAACAGAGAAAAAAGGAATTTACAGCTTGAAGCAAAGGCACACATTCATGTCCAGAGAGTAATTGATGAGGGTGATCTATGGCAAATCAATAATGTAGTTTCGCAAGAAATGATTATGAACATTCATAAAGAGTTTTATGAACTCCTACCAGAAGAACTTTGCTGGGTCGTAAACCCTGACACTGGAAGAAAGATAAAAGTGAAGCCCGGAAAATTTCGCAACAAAGAAGTGATAGTGGGTAGGCACATACCACCTCGCGGGGAGAATTTATCGCTGTTCCTAGAAAGATTTGAAGAAGCCTATTCGTCAAAAAAATTATCAAAACTGAGGGAAATTATAGCTGTTGCTGCATCACATCATAGATTAGTTTGGATACACCCTTTCTATGATGGTAATGGCAGGGTCGCTAGATTATTTTCACATGCATTTTTAAAACGTATCGGTATTGGTTCTGGTCTATGGTCTATATCAAGAGGATTCAGTCGCCAAGGTGGACAGTATAAAAGTCTATTACAGGAAGCTGATAGTCCTAGAAAGGGTGATCTCGATGGTAGAGGTAATCTATCCCATTCTGGGTTGGTGAAATTTTGTAAATTTTTCTTAGAAGTTTGTATTGATCAAATTGATTACATGTCTTCAATCTTAGAACCACAAGATTTATTACGCCGAATAGAGATTTACTGTGAAGAAGCTATTCGATCAGGTTGTTTACCAAAAGGTTCATTTGCCTTGTTGCGTGAATCTGTTTTACAAGGACAATTTGAAAGAGGATTTGCAAGTCAAATTACAGGCTACAGTTCCCGGAATGCTGCTAGGGTTCTGTCAAGCTTGTGTAAACAAGGTCTACTAGTTTCTGATACACCTAAAGGACCAGTTCGATTAGCTTTTCCTGTTACTGTCCTTGAAAGATGGTTTCCCTTGTTATATCCCTTTGATACAAGTTTTAGAAGCTAAAAGTCGGGTCGTCAGATTGTCAGGTAAAGCGTAATCTCTGGCTTGGACATGCCTTATACAAAAAATTAAACCAGATTAAAGCCCAGCAAAGCAGAGCTTAAAAGAAAGATTGCAACAAAAATCCAAGTCATATTCTCAAGCTTTTCATCAGCTGAAGTGCGCACACCCTTAAAGCTAGAGGCTGATGAGCCGATCGCTCCAAGTCCCTCGGACTTAGGCTCTTTTATAAGAACAAAGAAGACAGTTATAAGTCCACTTAAAATTTGTAGCGCAAATACTATTGGTGTCATCAGAAACAGCATTTTAGCACATCTCTTACTCCAAACTCAGCTTTCCAAGCTTTCCTGAACGAAAGGCGTTGATAAATCTCTGTGCTGAGCTTTCATCGACTAGCTCAAAGCCAAGGTTGAAATTGGAGTAAATACTAGTTAGAAGCTTTAAGCCAGCTCTTCCGGCAAGCTCCCATTCAAAGGCTTTATCAGCGACACAAGAACATAGGGCTAGTTTTAAAGCCTGATCTTCAGTATCAAATTTTGTCGGGATGATTCCAGGTGTGTCCAAAAGTTTTAAAT
>CAWUIS010000075.1:0-8127 GCA_963922625.1 uncultured Candidatus Melainabacteria bacterium
ATTAGCACCGGTGGTCCAATGTTTCATTTGAATAAAAGCAAATGGGTTATTACCATAGGAATATTTGACGAGAAAATGGTTGGGACTAGCTGCTAAAAATTTTAAAAGTTCTTGTTTTTGTTGACCAGAAAGAAAATTTTTTTCCAGCTCCGTGATGCACTTCACTCGACTGATTGAAGCTACTAGATCAGGATCTTGGTGTCCCTTTTTTAGCTCTATGCTCGAGTTCAATTCAGTTACAGAACTTGAGTCTTTCGTGGTTCTGCTTAAATCATATAAACAAGTATCTTTCATCTTGGTAATTAATTCATTGATTTTTCCTAGTTTGTCATTCGGGATGGTATCAATTAATCTTTCTAGAATTTGAGGGTAGTATTCAACAAGCCCGTCAATGTAGTCAGCATAATTTTTCTCGTTAAACGCTTTTTGCCAATCTGGATTGCCTCTAAGCGTATTAGGTAAAACAATTTGATCATAAATAAAAGTTATTAAATCAACTATGGCACCTAAGTGATTATTAGTTGACATACTACTGCCTAAACTAGACTGAGAGTTTAAACCTAGAGCATCCTTATAGAGTGTTTTAAATAATCTCATGCTATTTGTTTTGTCAGGCTCAAGCCGTACTGGAAGCCAAGTCTTACTGTGTAGATCAGCATTTAATAAGAGGGCAGAAGCATTGACAATATCGAGTTTTTTGTCTGAAGTTTCATCTAGCCTCAATATACTAGGATCAATTTCATTGATGAAGTTAGCGTCAATACCACTACTTGACATAAGCGTAATTAATTTTTTTGATCTATTTAAAAAACTAGCGATCTGACTCTCTTCAATTGATTGATTTTTACGCAAAAACTTATTAAGTGAGCTTAAAGCTATCTCTAGAGCGGAAAGATTTTTAGACTTGATTATTTCTGAAAGTGACTTTAAACAAGCTTGAGGAAAATCTTCTAGTCTTTCTAAAATGGGTGTTATGAGTCTTATGTTTTGATTTCTATTTTTACTGGCAATGTTGACAAGGTTTTTCAAAAACTTTTGTGTGGTTCTTTTGTGCTGAGGAAATTTCTTGACTAATACATTTAAAGCCTTATCAAGACCACTTAACAAATTTTGGACATCTTCGTTACCACTATACTGATTGATTGCCTTATTAAATAATGTTGCTGCCTGATCACGAGGAGTTTTAACATGCAGAGCTTCATGAACCTCTTTTGATGGTATTTCATAAATTGCGTTGCAGGCACAAGTGACAATAGTGTTTATGTGTTCTAAGTTTGGGAAAGCTATTACTGTCACACAAGACTCCTTGAGGATTAAGATATTATCATAGTGCGCTGCTTATTTGCCTAGATGGACGGGAACCACGCCCATACAAAAAAATTAAGCAAACATAGACTATAACTATGACTTAGCGATCTTTACAGTAAGCTTGATAATTTGCGAAATTAGATTTGATCTCGTCCATCGAGTCGCCACCAAATTTTTCTAAAAAAGCTTGGCTTAGGCATATAGCCATCATGGCTTCAAGTACAACACCAGCTGCTGGAACCACACATATATCTGAACGCTCAAAGTGCGATTCACTGGCTTCTTTGCTATCCAGGTCAACCGAGTCAAGTTTTGAGATCAAAGTTGGGATTGGTTTTACCCCTACTATACAAGTAAGTGGCATACCATTTGTCATTCCACCTTCAGTACCACCAAGGTTGTTGGTTTTTCTGCTGTAACGTGTCTCTGTCATTGTGGTTTGGCTTTCTTTGCCATCGGTGTTTAAATAAATTTGATCATGTACCTGTGAACCAAGTACTTCAGCAACTCCAGCTCCCATACCTACCTCAACGGATTTAACAGTATGAGTTGACATCATAGCTTGAGCTATTAAGCCATCAATGCGCCTATCCCACTGTACGTGAGAGCCAAGCCCAATAGGCAAACCGGTTGCAAAAACTTCTAGTAGCCCGCCAACAGTATCCCCTTTTTTGCGGGTTGCATCAATATATTCTTTAAGTACGTCTTCTTGCTGGTGTTCAGGATCGTAGATTCTAAACGGTGATTCCTCGATTAGATCTTTGCGTTTTTGATATTCAGCATCATCTAAATTGTGCCACCAGCTTTTGGCTGTATCATTTACTTCGTGCTCGCCGATTCTAAGTACATGAGAAAAAATTTCGATGCCAAACTCGGCTAGAAATTTTCTGCAAACCGCTCCAGCAGCAACTCTTGATGTTGTTTCACGAGCTGAGGATCTCTCGAGGATATCTCTTACATCTGGTGCTTGGTATTTGATGGCTCCAGCAAAATCAGCATGACCCGGTCTTACTTTTGAGATATATTTTTCATCGAGTTGTTGTTTGACTTCAGGATCATTTTCATCAACTGGATTTGAAGACATGACATTAAGCCATTTTTGGTGGTCTTTGTTGATGATTTTCATGCCTATAGGAGCACCACCAAAGCTTCTTCCGTGTCTGATACCAGCAGTAAACTCGACTTTGTCTTTTTCGATTTTCATGCGTCCACCCCGGCCGTAGCCTCCTTGGCGGCGACGTAAATCATTGTTAATGTCTTCAGCAAGCAAAGGCATATTTGCAGGAATACCTTCGATAATAATGTTTAATTCAGGACCGTGTGATTCACCGCTAGTAAGAAATCTGAACATGAAAACCTAACTTTTAACCCAACGAAGAAGTTGTACCCAGCCGCTTAAAAGTCTTGATCTATGCTGCAATGACTCCTCCAATTGGAGCTTGTCAAGCGTACTCAATCTACTACGGCGCAGTTTTTGTTTGATATAGTTGACTCTTTTTGAGTCAGTAGCTATTTGTCTTTGTATATAGCGGAAGCTAAATTGTCTGCGGCGGATTTTACGAGGGGTAATTTTGCCATCAATTTGCTCTACCTCTTCTGAATCATCAAGATCATCTTCATCATCAAGATCATCAATCGCTTCTTCTGAGCTGGTATCAAGAAGCTTTTCTAGCTCCTCATCGCTGTATTCTTCTTTGTTATCGAGAAAAGCACTGGCATCAGGTTCTTTGCTTTCGTCTTCTTTGTCGTCATCGACAGTATAAGCAAGTACTTCTTCAGCACTCATACCATGTAGCTCTTCAGCTGGTATATCCTTTTTCGTTTCAGTTTCAGCTTTTTCTTCTGCGTTGTCAGTTTTTTTGCGCTCGCGAGTGTTTCTTTCTCTTGGTTCTCTTGGTTTTTTGCGCTCTCGTCTTTGACGTTTTGGTTTTTCTTCGCTTGTGGGTTTTTCGGTTTCTTCTTCAGTTTTTTCTGCTGTTGTGTTTTCTTTGGCTTTAGCAGCTTCTTCTTGAGTCTCTTCTTTTGTAGTTGTTTCAGCCTTAGTTTCAGCTAGAGTTGGCTCTGGTCTTGGAGTTTCACTGTCTTTATTTTCTTGGCTTTCTTGGTCTTTTTGGTTTTCAGCTTGAGCTGCTTCAAACATCTCTTTGATTTCTTTGTTTTTCTTGCCACTTGCTCTAAGTGCCATGATTTCTCGAATAGTTTGTATTTCAGCAGGACCCAAATGAATGCGTTTTTGTATACGCTCGGTGCTGAGACCAAAGTCTTTGATAATTTTTTTGAGAAGGGCGTCAGATACTTTGAGCTGAGATGCTAGCTCCTTGGCGCTGATTAAATCTTGTTCAGAACTCATATAGAACTTATTGTAGTACAGCTAAGACTATTAAAAAGGCTTAAGCGCTTTCTTTTTCTTGCTTAGTGTTACGTTTTCTTCTTTTGCTTCTACCTTTAAGTAGGTCTTTTGAAGAGATACCAGTCTTAAGCTCAGGAAAAGTCTTAAGAGCTTTAGTACTAACTTTAATTTTTTGTTTGACACCGTCAATAACAGCGGTGATAGTTTGAAGGTTAACCTCAAATTTACGCTTAGCAGTTGGGTTAAAGTGGGATCTTAAGAAAGAGTATCTCCACCCTTTGCCAGCTTTTTTACCTGTAATTTCACATTTGCGCGACATAATAAACTCCGAAACTTAGTAAGGCATGATGCCAAGAGCTCTTGCTCTTTTGATTGCCTTTTGTATTAATCTTTGCTTTCTAGCATCAAGTCCAGTAGATTTACGGCCAAGAATTCTATTAGAACCATCGACAAAATTTCTTAATAGCTGTACGTTTTTGTAGTCGATCTCAGAGAGCTCAGGACTAATTCTTTTTCTTCTTGGTGGAACGAACTTTTTCATAAGCAGATTTGGTATTCTAGCATGACAAGGCAGGGTAAATACAAACAAGGCTCAAAATGGCAAAATTATTTATAATTTCTACACCAATTGGTAATCTTGGGGATATCAGTTTAAGAGCACTTGAAATCCTTAAAAGCTCAGTAAATACAGTATTTTGTGAAGATACCCGCATCACTAGCAAACTTTTAAATCATTTTGATATCCAAGACGTCAAATTACTTTCTTTCAATAAAGAATCTGAAGCAAAAAAAGTCCAGCTAGTTATAGAAAAACTTAATTCAGGAGATGATCTTGGGCTTATTAGTGATGCCGGCACACCTTTGATTTCTGACCCAGGTTCTTTATTAGTACAGGAGATCTATAAAACTGATCACGAGTTAGTAACAATTCCAGGAGCTAGCTCACTTGCGGCAGCCTTGTCAGTTTGTCCGATAGACACTAGCCGTTTTGTATTCGAAGGCTTTTTACCTCATGGTCCTAAGCAACGCCGGCGAGTTTTACGCGAACTGATCGAGGAAAAACGCCCTTTAGTTTTTTTTGAAAGCCCACATCGAGTCTTAAAATCTTTACAAGATATTTTAGATATTTTGGGAGAAAATCGTGAGGTTTTTATTGCTAGGGAGCTTACTAAAAAATTTGAGCAGTTGTATTTTGGCAAAATTTCTGATGTCCTGCAAGCGCTCAAAGAGCAGTTTATTGATGGCAAAGTTCAAGGCGAGTTTGTTTTAGTAATCGGTTTGGCGACAGGCCCTTAAGTTCTAAAAACTGTGTAGGTATTGCAAGCCCAATCCCATTCCGACTCGTTCTCTTGGGAAGTAACCGTTATAGCGAAGCTCTGCAACCAAGTACAAATTATTAATCAATCTCAGCCCAAGCTGATTTTCAGTCACGGCAGTGCTGTTGTTAGCGGCATTTTCACCATATTCCAGATTATGGTCTACAAAACCAGAGAGATAGAGCCTGTCCTTAAATAATTTAGGCAAGATTTTCATGTAATAAAAGTGCTCAAAAGCCATGTCAAAACCATCGGAGTGGTCAAACTGTAAAGGAAAGATACTGATCTCGTAATGTAGATTCAATGTTTCAAAAAACTTTTTTAGTTTTGGTAGTTTGGAAATTATTACTCTCGGACCGTATCTGAGTTGGTCGTTGTTATCACCAGACTGAGTTACATATTGTTGAGCGAGATAGAAAGGGCTATTTGCAATTTGAAAATAAAGATCATGCTCTGAGTAGAATCTATAATTATCTCCTCTGTCAAAAAAGTCCAAGTTAGCAAAGCCGTAATAGCTAAATTTATAAGGTAAGTCTAAGCTCAGATTTGGTGTTACTGTCGCAAAGCCTCTAGTATCCCCATAGATATTTATATCAGCAAAATTTTTACTCTCTACTTTTAAGGCTGAGCAAAAAAAAGCACATAGAATAAAAAAACTAATGATCATTCTGACTGAGCTCAAAGATTTTCTCTAAAACCGCTTCAAGGTCTTTTTGGTCCTTTCTTGTCTCAGCTGCTTGATCAGAAATTTTTTCATAAAAATATTCAGCGACGTTTGTATAAAGCTCTTTTGTGCTGAGTAGGTATTTTTTACTAGCAAGGTTAGTAAGTTCTCTATACTTGCTTTTAAGTTTATGCATTTTTTGCTCGTGATGTTGGCGTTTCCAGTTTTGTGAGCACTCTAAAAACCTTAAGCCAGGTAGATTTGAAAATTCAACTATGTAGTTATCATTGATCAAAGCTTTTCTTTGATTGCTCTTGTCGAGTTTTTCGAAGCTGATGTAATTCCAGGGCACTGCAATATCAGCCTGGAGATGCCATTTATTCTTTAAGACTTCGTGCAGACTATTAGTGCCGTTGTATCTACCCGTACTCGATTTTTCTGTCACAATCGAAGAAAAGCAACCACCCTCAAAATTGAACATCGCTTCTGGGATCAAATCAAAGTTTGCTCCCAATAGCTCGAAGATTACTCTGACGGACTGTCCTAATGAAGCTTCCAGCTTTATTTCTTGTTCTTGCTTTGGAGATTTTTCTGTTAGCGTTATGTTTCTTTTCATACGCTCGATACTTTCTTTAGAAAGGCTTAGGTCAAGCTTTTGATTGATTTTGTCGTAGCTGGTGCTTTGTGGTACAACCAAAATCCACCTATCACCTAGCTTCACTTTATATATTGGAGATTCTAAATTGCTAACTTGGTAATCAACAATATTGATTTCACTAACCAGTTTGTGTGTGTAGTCTAGCTCTTTTAGCTTGCCCAAGCTAGATGTTTTAGCTTCAAGTTTGGCGTATTGCCAAGGTGAAAATTTACCTGCTCTAAAAGCTTTGATTGCATTGTCTGGTACATGAAAAATTGCTAGTTCATTTTTTTGAAGCTCAAAAGCTTTGATTGCTCGTTCCAGGACATTTAAATTTGAAATACCATCACTAGACTTAAAGTGATCAACAGCTTTATCGCCAAAAAGACTATTATGAATCAGCTTGGCAGCTTTAGCTTCAATTTGCGCTAGCGAAAAATTACCAAGTACTGTTGTGCCAGCAAAATTAGGCGCCATGAGTGTACCAAAAGAGCTTGGATTGAAACCTAAAAAAGGATTAGTCTCTATGGAGCTTTCGTTTAAAAAATTTGCACTATGAATATCAGCTTTGCTGTAGTTGTGCTCGCAAACAAATTTGATTTTTTTGCCAGAGTCAAGAGCTTTACGCGCTTCGTAGATTAGGTCTTGGACCCCGGGGTAGTCTAGGTATAGCTTTTGATCCTGATCATAGCTGCTACTGCCTTTGGTCAGTTCACCGACCCCGTCTATATTATTTACTTGAGTGAAATCAAGGCTTGTCTGTGAACTTAAACTCATAGGCCTAGGCCAAACTAAACTTTCTTAATAGAGTATCATTAGTTTGGCCAGATACCAATAGCTTTAAAATTTTTAATGAGTGCATCAAAGGCTTTTTGTATTTTGCTATCGTCTTCTTGGTAATTAAAGCTTGAACAAAAACTTTTGAAAAGTGTCTCTGTATCTTCTTCACTAGCTTTGATGACAAATAAACTTGCAGCATTGAGACTTAGTATTTTTACTTTATTGCTTTTTTCTTCACGGTAAATTAGCAGATTTTCATTTTCTTCTTCGAGGTTACTCTCTTTGAGTTCTTGAAGACTTTCGCTGTCGCTGATTAAGGATATGATTTTGCTGATCGGAAACTTGAGTTCCAAAACCTTATAGGGATTGTCTTTGGAGCAATTAGTGATTTCTAACTGGGTCCACTCAACTAAGGCAAGCTCGCTAATATAATTTGGTGTCTTGTATTCAGATAGGCTTGTGTTTTTCAAAAATTCAGGAAAATCTTTTGCCAGCATGTAGTAGATAGGTGATTTGCTTGGATACTGCTCTAGGTACTCACAAGAGATTTGATACCAATCAAGGTCAAGAATTTGATGACAGTGCTTGAAAGTTTTTTTGAGAAAGCTTTCCATACCACCAACAACAAGGCTTTTATAGATACCAATATCATCTTGCGCTGCTTGATTTAGAACACTGCTATCAACAGGCTCAGCTCTGTAGTAATTGAGTATCTCTTTTTGAATTTGCTTTAATGATGGCATCAAGTTTCTCCAATTCTTTTATGAGTTCAGGGAAGTCAGGGAAGTTAGAATCACGCTCTAGTAAAACTGCATTGACGCTGGTCCTAGACAGTAAATCTTCCAGTATTTTATAAACCTCTTCTTTAATAGCTTCTCCGTGTGTGTCCAAAATGGCAATACTTTTATGAGAAAGTTTTGATTTGTAATTTTCTAGGTGCCCAGCTATATGTACTTGTACTACTCTATCCAGGTCCAAGCTATCTAAAAATTCTTGCTCTTTATATTCACCATGGTTAGTGGCATTGACGTAGAAATTGTTGACATCTAGTAAAAGCCCACAGTCAGCTTTA
>CAWUIS010000076.1:0-8109 GCA_963922625.1 uncultured Candidatus Melainabacteria bacterium
GTTGGCACAAGAAAAAGATCGTGGTATTACGATTACCTCAGCTGCGATTTCGACTGAGTGGAAAGGCAAGTTTATTAACCTAATTGACACCCCGGGTCACGTGGATTTCACTATTGAAGTTGAGCGTTCAATGCGTGTACTAGATGGTGTGATTTTGACACTTTGTTCTGTCGGTGGTGTTCAGCCACAAACCAAAACTGTTTGGAGACAGGCTGATAGATACAAAGTTCCAAGACTAGTTTTTGTCAACAAAATGGATAGACAAGGTGCTGACTTCTTTAAAGTTCATGGTCAACTTGTAAATGATATGAGAGTGAACGCGCGCCCGCTTCAAGTGCCTATTGGTGCTGAAGATGGTTTCCAAGGTGTCGTTGATCTTATTGAAAAGAAAACTTATATACATAAAGATGATCTGGGAATGGATATCGAAATTACAGATGGTTTCCCTGCAGATCTCGCTGACAAGTGTACTGAGCTTAGAACTGAGCTTGTTGAGTCTATTGCAGAAAACGATGAAGAAATGATGAATAAATACCTTGAAGAGGGTGAAGAAGCATTAACAGAAGAAGAGCTGAAAGTAGGTCTTCATAATGCTGTTGCAAGGTTAGACATTATTCCTATGCTTTGTGGTTCGGCTTTCAAAAACAAAGGTGTACAAAAATTGCTTGACGCAGTTGTAGATTACCTGCCTAACCCTCTTGAAGTTGAGCAAATCAAAGGTCTTGATGAAGATGAAAACGAAATTATGCGTGAGTGTGATGACGATAAACCAATGGCAGCCCTTGCTTTTAAAGTGATGACGGATCCATTTGTTGGCCGTTTAACTTTCGTGAGAATGTATTCTGGTGTGATTAGCTCTGGATCTTACATCTACAATTCAACAACAGGTAAAAAAGAGCGTGTGTCTCGTCTGATTAAACTTCAGTCAGATGATAGAACTGAAATAGATGAGATTCGAGCAGGTGATATCTGTGCGGTTGTTGGTTTTAAAGAAACCACAACTGGAGATACAGTTTGTGATGAGAAAAACAAAGTGATTCTTGAATCTTTGCATATCCCAGAGCCTGTGATTTCAGTTGCAATTGAGCCTGCAACAAAAGCTGACCAAGAAAAACTTTCTACAGCCTTGCACAAGTTAGCTGAAGAAGATCCAACATTTAGAGTTAAAGTTGATCACGAAACTGGTCAAACAATCATCTCTGGTATGGGTGAGCTTCACTTAGAGATTCTTGTTGATAGATTGAAACGTGAGTTTAAAGTTGAAGCTGATGTTGGTCAGCCTCAAGTTGCTTACCGTGAGACTATTAGAGCGAACACTGAGATCGACTACAAGTACGCTAAACAATCTGGTGGTCGTGGTCAATATGGACACGTTGTCATTGATTTTGAACCAGCTCCTATTGGTAAAGATGAAGAAGGTGTTGAATTACCTGCTCTTACCTTTGTCAATAAAATCGTTGGTGGTGTTATTCCTAAGGAATATATCCCATCTGTAGAAAAAGGTATCGCGGATGCTATGACTGGTGGTGTACTGGCTGGTTACGAAGTGCTTGGTGTTAAAGCTACTCTTAAGCATGGTTCATACCACGATGTTGACTCTTCTGAGATGGCTTTTGGTATTGCTGGTTCAATGGCATTAAAAGATGGTGTCATGAAAGCAAACCCTGTTTTACTTGAGCCTGTCATGAAAGTTGATATTGAAGTTCCTGAGGAGTTTATGGGTGATGTAATTGGTGATATTTCATCAAGACGTGGCCGTGTTGAGAAAATGGATACCGATAAAGGTGTTTCTTTAGTTGCAACTTATGTACCACTAGCTAATATGTTTGGTTACGCCACTGATATTCGTAACAAAACCAAAGGA
The DNA here is from genome assembly GCA_963922625.1 of uncultured Candidatus Melainabacteria bacterium. GTDB lineage: Bacteria > Cyanobacteriota > Vampirovibrionia > LMEP-6097 > LMEP-6097 > CAWUIS01. Next base: position 1,865 of record CAWUIS010000076.1, read on the forward strand.
CAAGGTACGTTTACTATGGAGTTTTTCTCTTACGAAGAAGTGCCACCTAATATAGCTGAAGAGATTAAAGGTGCAAGAGCAAAAGCCGCAGCCTAAAAAAGTACTTGTAATAGATAACTACGACAGTTTTGTCTATAATCTAGTGCAGTATTTTGGTGAGCTTGGGGCTGATACAGTAGTGTGGAGAAATGATGAGTATGCTCCAGATACCTGTATTGCTGAAGTTGAGAAGCTTAGACCGAGTCATATTTTAATATCACCGGGTCCTGGACGCCCTCAAGATTCTGGTATTAGTCAGACCATAATCAAAGAACTCAAAGGTCAAATTCCTATTCTTGGGGTTTGCTTGGGGATGCAGGCTATTGGAGAGATACATGGAGCAAGTGTGGTGCATGCTCCTGAGTTGATGCATGGTAAAACTAGCAAGATTAATATCCACGGTAAGCACCCTATTTTTAAAGACATACCAGGGAGCTATACTGCAACTCGCTATCACTCTTTGATTGTTGATATGACCGATATTGAAAGCTCTTCTGAGCTTCAGCTAGAAGCTAGTACTGACGACAATATAGCTATGGCAATTAGCCATAAAAGATTTCCCGCTTTGATTGGTGTTCAGTATCATCCAGAGTCAATACTTTCTGAGCATGGACATAAATTATTAGCTAATTTCCTGAATATCTCGGTTAACGGCTGACAAGCCATATACAAATATTTTATAATTATATATCAGTGCTCGTCCTTGGTATTAATACCGGAACTTCCGTCGATGGCGTCGATATGACGCTAGTAAAATGGAATGATGCTGAAAATTTAAAAGACTTTCAGATTGTTCAATCAATTAGTTATCAATTTGACCCTAGCGTTAAAAGAGAAATTGAAATTCTTATAGGACTACAAAAAGCTAGCCTTGAAGATCTCTCTAATTTAAATTTCAAATACAGTCAATTCTTAGCTGCCTTAGTTGAAGAATTTCAAAAAGATTTGCAAAGAGACGATGCTAATTTGAAAATTGAGCTGCTTGGTGTTCATGGACAGACAGTGTTTCATGGCTCTAAAAGTACTCTTCAGTTAGGCAATGCTTCTGTCATTGCTAACCTTACTGGTATCCCCGTTGTTAATGATTTTCGTTCAGGAGATATGGCTGTTGGCGGTTGTGGAGCTCCCTTGACCAGTTTCTTTGATGATCAAATTGTAAGAATCAAAGATGAAACTAGTGCGACTCTGAATATTGGTGGTATTGCTAATATCTCTGTGATGCAGCCAGGCAAGGCAACCCTAGCTTATGATACTGGACCTGGCAACACTCTTATTGACGCATTAATGAAAAAGCTTTTTCAAAAACCATTAGATGAAAATGGTGCTGTTGCTGCGATTGGGAAAATTAATCACAAATTTATTGATAAGCTGATTAAGCGCACTGAATACTTTAATCAAGGATTTCCAAAGGCAACTGGAAGAGAGCTTTTTGATGAAAAATATGCTGATAAGTTTTTAGATCTTGGCAACAAAGAAAATATCATTTCTTCTGTTACTTATTTCACTGCTAAGACTATTAGCCGTGAATTAGCAAAATTTCCTATCAAGAAGATTTTTATTTCTGGTGGTGGTACTAAAAACAATTTCCTTATGCAAAACTTGCGCAAGCTCAATCCAGAGACAGAGTTTGTAAGTCACGAAAGCTATGGTATTAAAAGTCAATATAAGGAAGCTATTTTGTTTTCGATGCTTGCTTTTACAAATTATTTGGGCATATACAACAATATCCCTTCTGCTACAGGTGCAAAAAGATCTGTTTTGTTGGGAGTACTTGCAAAACCTTACGTTAATATAAACAGCAAGGGGCTTTCTTCAAGATGTCAGACAATAAACCATTCTCACTTACCAAAATCGTAGCTACACTGGGGCCATCTTCATCTGATGAGCTCACCTTGCGAGCAATTATTGAAGCAGGAGTAAGTGTTGTTCGAATCAACTGCTCTCATGGCAATTGGGAAGAAAGAATCGAAAAGATCAACATGACCCGTAAGCTTGCTGGTGAATACCAAAGACCCATTGGTATTCTTGTTGATTTACAAGGTCCTAAAATTCGTACAGGCAGCTTAGAAGACAATATATTTATCACTGAAGGTGAGAAAATCATTCTTACTGCAAACGAAGCTAAAGCCAATTATCAATCAAGTCCTAAAATAGTTCATATTCGTAACTATCCAGAGCTACCTTCTGAAGTTAAACCTGGACAAAGAATCTTATTCGACGATGGTCTTTTAAGGCTCAAAGTTGTTGCTATTCAAGGAGATGAAGTTGAGTGCTCGGTTTCTGTTGGTGGACATCTTAAGTCAAATAAGGGTGTTAATTTACCTGAGTCAGAGCAGCTTGGTTTGCAAGCGATTACTGAAAAAGACAAAGCTGATTTGATTGAGGCTGTCAAAATTGATGCTGATTTTATCGCGCTATCTTTTGTAAGAAACTCAGAAGATATCGTTGAGCTTAAAAAACTCATTCAAAATCAATCACCAAAATCACCAATAAAAACTATCGCTAAGATTGAAAAACCTCAAGCTGTGAACCATCTTGATGCGATTCTTGAAGAAGTTGATGGTGTTATGGTTGCACGCGGAGACCTTGGTGTAGAGCTTGAACCAGAAAAAGTGCCGATGTTACAAAAAGAAATCATCCGCAAAGCAAACTATCAAGAAAAATTTGTCATCACGGCAACTCAGATGATGGATTCGATGATCAAAAATCCTTTTCCAACTAGAGCAGAAGTTTCTGATGTTGCAAATGCAATTTTAGACGGTACTGATGCAGTTATGCTTTCTGGTGAAACTGCTGCTGGTGAGCATCCTGTGCTTGCTGTTGATTACATGAGAAAAGTTGCACTTGAGGTTGAATCTCATCATAAAATTGAAGTCGAGATGCGTGATATCAGTGATACCACCGACTTACCTTCAGAAAAAATTCAAGCAATTGCAATTGCACAAGGCGTCAAAAATTTTTCAACCTTAAAATGCATTGATACCATTGTTGCTTTTTCTTGTTCTGGTAGAAGTATCCAATTGATCTCTAAGCTTAGACCTAAGGCAAGGATTATTGCTGCTACAACTTATAGCCATACTTACAACTATCTATCAATCATCTGGGGAGTGACTCCAATTTATTTTGATGGTGTTCACAGAACAACACAAACTATCATGAATGTTGAAGAAGAGCTTATTCGTCAAGGTCTTATTGAAATTGGAGACACAATTGTTATCACTGGTGGTATTCCGATTGCAGCGAGATCATCACCAAACTTTGTTAAGCTCCACAAATGTGATGGTTCTATGAAAGAGCTGATTAAATTTCAAGAAGAAAGATTTAAAGCAGACCTAGGCCCCACACTTGTGAGCAACTAACTCAAGTTCATTTTAATACAGCTTGTACAGAAAGCTCTTCTTCAACAGCAAATTCACTCCACTGGTCTTGCTTGCTCGCTTGATTTGCAGTGTTCTTTGTATTTGCTCGAGCCGGCTTGGCTAGTGGCTGAGACTTTCTGATTTTGCGTAAGCTTGAATTCAAAGAGCTTAAATTTGCCTGCCTGCTTGGCTGTACAGAAGATTTTTCTTGTAGATAAATAAACTTATAATCTAGAAGCGCCTTGCGCCTATAAGGATTAGCGCGTTTTTTGATCACAATATTGCCGTCCTGAGCTGAAGCAGCTGGTGTGATTAAAGCTAAAACTATCAAGGCTAATATCATCTGTGCAAAATTGTCCTGAGTGTTGTATTTAAAATAGGAGTCCAATTTATAGTATTAGAACCTTGGGTATTGTCTTTTCGATAACTTTGATTTTTTGTTTCTAGTCTAGGAACTCTTAGGTTGGCCAGCTCTTGTCTCTTCTGCTTTTCTTTTCTTCTCTTTTGGGCACGCCTCTTAGAATCTAATATCTCAGAGACCTGTTCGTTAGCTATTTGCCAGGCTTCAAGTTCAGCTTTGAGGCTGGTAACTCGTTTTTTGATACTGCCCTTTTGCTTATTACCAAAGACAGCAATCTCGAGTCTCTCAAGTCTTCTTGAAGGATTTTCTTTTTTAAAATTATGGCGTGGATAGAGTTTAGATTCAAATTGATCTAGTATTGGGTATGATTTGCGTTTTGGACCAGTTATACGTACATCTTTGAAGTCATTGTAATTGTTTCCTTGGCTATAAATTTGCTGACTATTATGATTCAAAATTACTGGTTGTAATTCTTGAAAGGTATATGGATTCAAAGATAGAGCAGGTCTCAAGGCACTAAATAGTAAAATCAACAAAAGGCATATGCTCATTACCATTAACCACCTCCAAAGGCACTTTATAGACTTTGTGTCTGCTTGCAATAACTAGATCTGTTTTAGCTTGCTTGTCACCAGCTAATAAAGCAAAGCTTTTCAAAAAATCTTTGTCATAAAAATCATTGATATGCTCAAATTTAACTAAATCAGGGTCACCAATAAGCACGTACTCATTTATATGTGTAGGCAAACGAATGACAGTAGATCTTGTCTTTGCAATTTTGATAGGCTCTGAGTAGATCCTGGACCTTGACCGAGAAGGGTCAAAACTAAAATCTTCACCATTTGATTCCGTTAGGATTAAGTGTAGTTGTTTTAAACCAGATTCGGTTTTGATATTGAGATCACAGCTTCCTTTATTTACTAAAGCTTGTGCTACTACGATGCTTTTATCGTTTTCATCGTACATTCCAGAAAGCTTATAGAGATTAAGTTTGCTTTGATCATAGTTTATTGACTTACTGGTGATCAGAGCACCTAAGTCAATTAAGCTTAGGTGCCCCCGTGCAAGCTGAATTCTTGGTATCGCTATGGCTTTAAGTCCAAACAACAACAAGCAAAGAACTATAGTCATGATTTACTCCTAATTAGATTCTCGATTTCTTGAACTCCATTAAGTCCACATAAAGCAATTAGTTGTGTCTTTGCTTGTGTGTATTTTTTAATTAGACTTTGTTGGCGTATTAGCCTTGGCTTATAAAATATTTTTAAGTCTTGGTAAAGAGTGTAAGTTTTGATAATCAATGATTGGTATAGAACTTGCGCTTCATCTTGCGCTTGACTCTGAGAATCTAGGTAGCTAGATAAATCTACCGGACTAAGTCTGCTTAGTGTTGAAGCAAAATGAAGAACTAAAGATTTATTTTTGCTGAGCTTTTTTTTGGCAATAGCAAAATCAGGTTTATTAGCCTCTAAACTAGCTGCTAAAATTTCCGTGACCTTGTAGTCTAATTGTTGCTCTTCTAAGACTGTTCTTTTAGGATTAAGAGCCTGAGGAGATGGGGCCTGCCATAAAATAGCAGAGCGGATTTTTTTAACTGGTTTGTTTTTTTTGATTTTCAATTTTAATTTCCTGTGTTTTTTGCTTATTTCTTGTTTTTTCTTGCTCGGACTAGCAAAGCCAGCTAGGCTTGTCGCCCCAACATGATTAACGAAAAATAAAGCACATAACAAACAAAAATGCAGAATATAAAACGAAGGGCAGTTGTCCCACCTGCAACTGCCCAGTCGCCTCCCCCATCACAAGACACAAGTGCTAAGCAAAAATAAATCGATGTAACTCACTTGCCTAGCTGCTTATAGTTTTATCAAGCTAGGTCTGAAAATAAAAGGGGTCAAATGACCCTCTAGAAAACTTATGCTTTTGCGTATTTACTTAAGTGATTTTTGCAGAATCTTTAATATTCAAACTCAATGCTGCTGTAAAATAGCGAATGGACAGATGCCGGAGTGGTTTATCGGAGCGGTCTTGAAAACCGTCGTAGGGCGACCTACCGAGGGTTCGAATCCCTCTCTGTCCGCCATTATCTTGAGCACCAGCCTGTGACTGGCTTTGAAAGCGAAATAGTCCCGCGTGTGGCGGGACTTCTTGATTACAGACACACTAGAGAGCTGCTGAAATTAGCCCAGAGAGCTTGATTTAGAGCAAAGCTCTCAAATGGGGAAAAGTGGTTAGTGTGTCTGGCTAAGATTTATCTACCAATTCATCATAAAATTTCTTACGATTTTTAAACATCTTGTCTAGGTAACTTACTTTTGAGTCTCGGTAGTCATAGACAGATCTTACATTCTCTTCTGAATGTAAGATTCTACCGAGATACTGAACAAGTTTGCCTTTAAACGAAAATGGATAAACAAGAAAAAGAGAGTTTATATTTTTGAAACTAGTTCCTTCACCAATGTATTGCCCTGTTGCAATGATTACCTGGT
>CAWUIS010000077.1:0-8089 GCA_963922625.1 uncultured Candidatus Melainabacteria bacterium
CATCGCTATCAACCCAGAAGGGGAGATCGTTTCACGCTACGATAAATTGTTTCCGTTTTATCCATACGAAGAAGGCGTAACACCTGGTAATGGTTTTTCTTTTTTCGATGTGCCTAACGTTGGTAGGTTTGGATTATCGGTTTGTTACGATTTATGGTTTCCAGAAACAGCAAGAGCATTGGTTGCAAATGGTGTGGAGGTGATATTGCACCCTACTCTTACTCCAACTATAGACAGGGAGGTTGAATTTGCTATTGTTCAGGCAACAGCTGCAACAAACCAATGCTACGTTTTTGATGTCAACGGTATTGGTGCTGGTGGTAATGGTTGGTCTACCATGTGCGGTCCTGACGGGAGAGTTTTATATACAGCTAGTGTTGGCGAAGAAATTATTCCTATAGAGCTTGATTTGGAGAGAGTGAAGCGTAGCCGTGAGCTGGGGATTTTGAGGCTAGGGCAGCCTTTGAAAAGCTTTAGAGATCGAAGGGTAGGATTTGAGGTCTACGAAAAAGGTTATACTAGTGAGTACTTAACGAATCTTGGTCCACTTGAGAAACCTGCCCGGAAAGTAAGCTTGGATGTTGCGTTTAGTGAACCAGATCATTTAAAATACGTCTAGTACTTAAGGAACAATGAAGTGAAGTACAAAGGTAAGCCTCAGGAAACTACTAAACAAAAACCGCAGTCAAAAAACAATTTTTTGATGTGGTATGAAATACCTACTAGTAATCTCGAGCGCGCCATTGATTTTTACTCAGAGATCTTTGATATCAAATTTGAGATTGTTCACAATGGAACCCACACAATGGCAATTTTCCCGAGTGAGTTTAATATCGGAGGTGCTTTGGTTTTCGGTGATGGATGTATTCCTAGTCAAACAGGATCTCTTCTTTACCTAAACGTTGGGGCTGATCTTGATGAAGCTCTTGCCAAAATTAATGTTGCTGGGGGGCAGATTTTAATGGGAAAAACGCTTATCATGGAAGACGAGGGCTATTACGCACTCATTCTTGATTCCGAGGGTAATAGGCTTGCCTTATATTCTAAGGTTTGAAATTTTTGTAGCACTGGAGGGCCTCAATAATTAATTCGGTAACTTCTTCTAGTCATTATTTTGTCTCTCAATACCGCATGGCTTTATGGCGCGAGCTTAGATCTAGTGCTAAAGTTTTTGCTTCAGAAACTAAGCACAATATCTCTGAAGTTCAGCTAGAAAAACAAGTCGAGCTTTTAACAGAGCTTGAAAAATACTGGGGCTTTCCTGGTCCTTTGTTTATGCAGTCTCTAGTTAAAAGGCTCAAAGCAAAAGAATACAAAGCTTTACATAGTGATGTTTCTGAGTTCTTGAGAGCTTTTACTGCAGCTTCTTATAGAAAAAACAATAGATTTTCATTGGCAAGCACTAAAAAATCTGCTGCTGCAGATAGCGAAATCAAAATGAACTATTTTGAGGTGCTGTTTGTCGATGATATCCAAGAAAAAGACCAAAGCCAAATCCGGAACTTGCTTGAAGGCTATTGTAAAAAACAAAAAGATATTTTTTATAGGACAATTTTTGCAAATTCCTATGAAGACGCACTAACTGCGATTCTTTTTAATCCTTTACTACAATCAGTGGTTTTGCGTTATCAGGTATCTAGCAAAGGTGATTTGCATGATCAGCACTATCACCATTTTTTGGATGCAATAACTCAAGATGTTTTTGAGCCTCAAGACTCTGACAACTTAGTTGTAAGCTTGGTAAGAAAAATAAAAGAGCTGCGCCCAGAACTTTCTGTCTACTTTGTTACAGATATTTCTTCTAATGATACTCCTAGTGAGATGTTAGAGATTTTCAGGCGTATTTTTTACCGCATGGAAGATATCCAAGAGCTTCATATCAGCTTGGTACAAGACATCAGGTTAAGGTTGCAAACTCCCTTTTTCACTGCACTTGAAGAGTACAGCCAAAAGCCGACTGGTGTGTTTCATGCTATGCCAATATCTCGAGGTAACTCTATCTTTAAATCTTGGTGGATGCAGGATTTTGGTGAATTTTATGGCAGAAATCTTTTCTTAGCAGAGACTTCTACCACTTCAGGCGGGCTAGATTCATTGTCAAAACCAACAGGTCCACTCAAAAAAGCTCAAGAAATGGCTGCTAGTGCTTATTGTGCTAAAAAGACTTTTTTCGTTACTAACGGCACTTCGACTTCTAATAAAATTATCCACCAAGCGCTTACCAAACCTGGTGATATTGTCTTGATTGACCGTGAGTGTCACAAATCACATCACTACGCTCTGGTTCTGTCTGGAGCTACTCCGGTATATCTGGATTCATACAAGATTCAAGAATACTCAATTTATGGTGCAGTACCATTAAAAACTATTCTGGAGAAACTCGAAGATCTCAAAAAACTAGGTCGGCTTGAAAAAGTAAAAATGTTGGTTTTAACAAACTCTACCTTTGATGGCATTGTTTATAACCCACAGCGAGTAATGGAAGAAGTATTAAAAATTGTACCCAATATGATTTTTCTATGGGACGAAGCATGGTTTGCTTTTGCTTCTTTCTCTCCTTTTCTTCGCTCCCGAACTGCTATGTTTGCAGCTCAAAAAATCTTAGAGAAAAGGAACTCTGAGAATAAAGATTTTCGTGTCAGAGTTTATGCAACCCAATCTACTCATAAGACTTTGTCTTCATTCAGGCAAGGTTCTGTTATTAATGTTTTTGATGAAGATTTTGATCTAAAACATGAAAACTCTTTTCAAGAAGCCTACCTTACTCATATATCAACTTCTCCAAACTACCAGATACTAGCTTCTTTGGATGCTGGGCGCAGGCAAGCTGAATTTGAAGGTTTTGAACTGACCGAAAGAGCCATAGAAATGGCGATGAATTTAAGGTATCAAATTGCATCCCATCCGCTTTTGAGTAAATATTTTCATGTGCTCAAAATTAATGAAATTATTCCAGAAGAGCTTCAAGAATACAGCCAAGAAGACTTCTTACTTGAGAACGCGAGCTGGCAAAGACAAGGACAAGCTTGGCAAGAAAATGAATTTGCTTTGGATCCTACCAAAATAACTTTGTGTGTTGGCAAGACCGGTGTTGATGGTACTACTTTTAGAAATCAATACTTGATGGATCAATTTGGTGTGCAGGTGAATAAAACCTCTCCAAACACAGTTCTCTTTATGACCAATATTGGAACTACTAGAAGTTCGGTTTCGTACTTGGTTGGTGTGCTTTTGAAGATCGCAGAAAAAGTTGAATACGACGCCAGATCTGCAAATCCAGAAGCTCAAAAGGTTTTAGAGCGAAGAGCTCACGAACTGATGAATATAAAATCTACGCTACCAAGTTTTACTGGCTTTCATGATTCTTTTAAAGAGTTACCTGGTGTCATTGGTGGTAATATGCGAGATGCCTTTTATTTCTCTTATGATGAAACTAATTGCAAATACCTGCTGCTAGATCAGGCTTTAGATACCGTTGCCAGAGGAGAGACACTGGTCTCAGCTAATTTTGTCACACCTTATCCACCTGGTTTTCCAGTACTGGTTCCAGGTCAAATTGTCTCTAAAGAAATAGTCGAGTTCTTATTAGGTATTGATGTCAAAGAGATTCACGGCTATGATCCTGAAATGGGCTTGCGCTTGTTTAGTGACAAAATATTGAACCGACACCATTTACCAACAGCTTTTGGAAGGGCAAGGGGCAATTAAAAATAGAGGTGAAAAAAAGTTATGGTTGTAAGGAAAGTTGGAAAAAAAGTTGCTAGTAAACCTAGGCAGAAAGCTAGCACTACAAAGGTAGTAAAGAAGAAAACTACCAGCCCTAGCAGTAGAAGAAAAGTTACAAAGAGTCCAAACAAAGTAACAAAGAAACCGACTAATGTTCTTCAAGGAATATCAGACATCAGAAGATATTTTTTTCGTAATGAAAAACCTATCTATTTTATAAGTGCAACTAACTTTAATCTATTAGGAGCTGACGAGTGGGTCAAAGGTTTTAAATTTATTGTTTACATAGAATGCTTTGATGGTAAGCACCCCAATGTTTTTTGCCCTAAGGAAGAAGTACCGCATAGTGAGTTTCAAAGCATCGAAGAAATCAATAATTATTTACTAGAGCATAAAGAAGTTCAAGACTTCATCAACTCTCGTGGTAGAGGTGGTAAGGCATTGTTTTTGATGTTTGATGAAAAAACCGAAAGAATCGCAAGAAAACTAGGATTACAAATCTGTTTCCCGCCAGCGAAGATGCGTAAATGGCTTGATAACAAAGTCAACACAAACCGTCTTGCTGAAACAGCGAAAGTTCCTTGTGTACCATATGTGCTCTCAAAAGTGAAAAACTACCAAGACCTAAAAAGAGTTGCCAAGAAACTTGGTGAAGACCTGGTGATACAACTACCTTTTGGTGATTCAGGTCACACAACATTTTTCATCAAAAACGAAAGTGATTGGGATGATTACGCTGAGCAGATTGTTCAAGAAAAAGAAGTAAAAATCATGAAAAGAATCAATTGCCGAGGAGCTGCAATTGAGGCTTGTGTTACTAGAGCAGGTACTGTTGTAGCACCTCTGATGACTGAGCTGGTGGGCTTTAAAGAGCTGACACCTTATAAAGGTGGATGGTGCGGTAATGAGATTTATCCGACAGTTTTTAGTGAAAAAATTCGCAAGCAAGCGCGGATTTATACCGAGAGATTTGGTGAAGCACTCAAAACTAAAGGCTATAGAGGCTATTTTGAATTGGACTTTTTGATAGACCAAGATAACGATGAGCTTTACCTTGGTGAATTAAATCCAAGAATAACGGGCGCTAGTTCTATTACCAACCATGCTGTATTTGCTCTCTCTGATATGCCTCTGTTTTTGTTTCATATACTCGAGTGGATGAGGCAACCATTTGAACTTGATGTTAAAGCACTCAATGAAAGATGGGCACTACCTAAAAATATCGATAACTGGGGACAAATGGTTATCAAACACACAAAAGACACTATCGAAATGGTTACCGAGGCTCCAAGCTCTGGAATTTGGAAGATTGATACAGAAGGAGAAATCAGTTTTGATAGGCTTGATACTCACCGCCGAGCTGTGGAGAGTGAGGATGAGGCTTTCTTTTTAAGGATTATCAACAAAGGCTCTTACTTATATGAAGGAGCTGACTTGGGGATTTTAGTAATGCGCGGACGCCTAATGACAAAAAACTTTAGGCTTACAAAACGTGCCAAGATGTGGATTGACGCTATAAGAGCTCAGTACAAATCTGAAATTTATGATGGTCCTAAGCTTAATCAAATAGCGGAAGTGGGTGCATTTAAATTTGTCTGAAGCCAGTTTTGAATTTCAATCTATTCATAATGATGCAGCCAATGAAAAGTGGCTTAGTCACTGGCAGCAAATGTGGCCTCATTGCAAAGACTGGTATCTGTCAGAAGGTTTATTGAGACGTTCTGGCTATCTCACTTGCCTATCTGCACTCAAAACCTATATGCCAGAAATTGTACCGGTTTTTTCTAAATTACTTGAGCTTACTGGCGGCTCTGATTTGGCAGGTAGATTTTTGAGCTTGTACAACCCACCTGCCTACCTCGCTGGATGTTCTCAGGCAATATGGAATAGAGACGATTTGTTCTTACTCAAGAACTATGACTATAGCCAGAATATGTTTGAAAAAACTTTATTTTATTCAAACTGGCTCAGACCTGTAATAGCAACGCTTGATTGTATCTGGGGTGTGCTTGATGGTATGAACCACAATGGTCTTGTGGCATCGCTTACTTTTGGTGGCCAAAAAAAAGTAGGTGAGGGCTTTGGTGCGCCTTTAATTCTGAGGTATCTATTAGAAACATCTTCTAATGTGCAAGAAGCCAAATTGAAAATAAGCCAGATACCGTGCCACATGGCCTACAACATTACTTTGCTTGACCCGAGTGGTGATTTCACTAAAGTCTATCTGGGACCTGGACGCCAAGCGACTTTCGTTGATGATCCGGTTTCAACTAATCACCAAGATATGATTGATTGGCTAGAGTATGCTGAATTTTCTAAGACTATTGAAAGATACAATCTTCTAAAAATGGCATTATTGAATAATGAACTTTACGCCGAACAGTTTATTAATATGTTTTTCAAAAAGCCTTTGTTTAATGTGAACTTTGACCATCAATTTGGTACTTTGTATACCGCTGCTTATATCCCACAAAAAAGAAGTATGTCTTTTTTTTGGCAGCAAAATTCTTTGATTCAGTCTTTTGATCAATTCACTGAATCGAAGCTTAATATTTACATCAAGGACGAACAATTATGACTCAGACAAAAATCAAATTCGGTAATTATATAAATGGCACTTGGCTAGATACACCAAACGCTGAAGTACTAGAAGTTGTTGATAAATACAGCCAAGAAAATCTAGCAACAATAGCTTTGGCAACAGAAGCTGATATTGAAGAGGCTATTAAAGCTTGCCAAAGAGCTTTTGTGGAGATCAAATCATGGTCTGCGGGTAAAAGATCAGACTACCTTCTCAAATTACAAAATGCACTAAGCGCCAGGTCAGATGAAGTAATTGATTTAATTGTAAAAGAGGCAGGCAAGCCCAGAAGCTATGCTGAATCTGAGTTGAAGAGATGCTTAGCTACAATCGGGCATGCTGCTGCTGAAGCAAAAACTTTTGTGGGTGAAATGGTTCCAATTGATTTTGATGCTGGCGAGGGAAAAACCGCTTTTACTAAAAGATTTCCGGTTGGACCTATTTTATGCATCACACCATTTAATTTTCCTTTGAACTTAGTACTCCATAAAGTAGCACCTGCTTTAGCATTGGGTTGCCCTTTTATTGTTAAGCCTGCTCCTCAATCACCTCTAAGTGCTTTGTTCTTGGCAAATTTACTTGAGGAAGTTGGCTATCCTGCTGGGCTTGCAAACTTTGTCAATTGTAGTGTGCCCTTGGCAGAAAAAATGGTACGTGATGACCGGCTGGCGATGGTTTCTTTTACTGGTAGTGAGAAAGTTGGCTGGCATCTTAAGTCTGTTTGCGGCATGAAAAAACTAGCTTTAGAGCTTGGTGGTAATGCTGCTGTCATTGTTGATGAGGATTGTGATGTTAAAGCTATTGTCAAAAGCATTGCAAATGGAGCTTTTTTATACTCTGGACAAATTTGCATCTCTACTCAAAGAATCTTTGTACTTGAGTCGAGATTTGAAGAGTTCAAAAAACTACTAATAGAGGAGATCCGCAAACTTCATATTGGTGATCCTCAGGATACAGCGACTATAGTTGGACCACTAATTGATAAAGGTCATTTTCAGCGAATCATTGATTGGGTAAACGAAGCTAAATTACAAGGTGCCAAAGTTCTTGTTGGTGGGGAAGTGGCAAGCGATAAGCATAATATTTACCAACCAACTTTACTTAGTCAAACCAAAGCTGGCATGAAGATTGTTGACGAGGAAGTCTTTGGTCCAGTTGCCACGCTAGAACCGGTATCGAGCTTTGATGAGGCCATCGAAAAAGTTAATGATTCTAAGTTTGGCTTGCAGGCAGGTGTCTTCTCTAATAATTTTTCTAATGTAAAAAAAGCTCATGAAAGGCTTGAAGTTGGCGGGGTAATTGTTAATAGTATCCCTGGATTTAGGGTAGACAGTATGCCTTATGGAGGAATAAAAATGTCTGGTCTTGGTAGAGAAGGTATTAAGTACGCCATGGAGGAGATGAGCGAGCCTAGGTTAATGGTATTTTAGCTGTCGTAAAGCATCAAAAACACTAGATTTATCATCTTCTGGCTTTCTTTTCCAAACAGCAACAGCTTCCCCCGACTTGACACCGAGAAAATCAGTTTTACCTAAAGTTTGAGCTTCACTAGTTTCACCAAAAGCTGGTGAGATTGTTCCCTTTCCTTTGTCTATGTGACAAAACATAGGGAATTTAAGAACAAATCCTCTGTCAAGTTCACTAACAGTATCACTAACATCAACGGTTGTTTTGATATTCTCAAAATCTTTTTCGTCTCGTACCAATATATGCATTTTAGAGACGTTTTCTGGATTGTCTTTAGCAAAGACTATAATTGCATAGTCCCCATCACTGCCTTCA
>CAWUIS010000078.1:0-7999 GCA_963922625.1 uncultured Candidatus Melainabacteria bacterium
CTTGGAGAAAGCAAAGAAGACCGGTACGATTTTCTTGCTAATCTTGCTGCTTTAGAACCACAACCAAGCTCAGTGCCTATCAATGTTTTAGTACCTATTACAGGTACCCCTCTTGCTGGCACCAAAGCAATTGATAACTTTGAGCTGGTGCGTAGCGTCGCCAGTGCGCGCATCATGATGCCACAATCAAGGGTTAGATTATCAGCTGGCCGCAATACTATGAGCGAAGAGCTGCAGGCTTTGTGTTTTCTGGCTGGTGCCAATAGTATCCATACTGGTGACAAGCTACTTACTACTGAGCTTGGAGGCTCCGCTACCGATCATGAGCTTATTGAAAAGCTTGGGATGGAAATTCAAAAATGAAATACGAAAACTTGGTTGTGATTTGTGGAGGTTTTTCACAAGAGAGAGAGGTGTCGCTAAATTCAGGCAATAATGTTTTTAATGCTCTGATCGAACTTGGCTATCACAATACAAAATTAGTTGATATCAAATCTGCTGATGATCTTGAGCAGATCATCCAACTCAAGAGACACAATGCTATTGACCTTGCTGTGCTTATGACTCATGGTAGTTATGGTGAGGATGGTAGGCTTCAAGGTTTTCTTGAAATGCTTGGTATTGCCTATACCGGATCTAATAGTAAAACTAGTGCTATCTGCATGGATAAAATTCTCACAAAAAAAATCCTTGCTGGTGCTGGCTTACCTGTTTTAAGATCCTATACACCTACAAATATTTTGGTCATGGACGAAAATATGGAAAGACCAATGATACTTAAGCCTGTTAGTGAAGGCTCTAGCTTTGGCGTTAAAAAATTCCATGACATCTACGAACTGCAAGACTATATTAAAGTAAACGATACACAAAACTTCTTCATAGAAGATTTTATACATGGCACTGAAATTACAGCAAGCATTATAGAAAAACCTGAGATTACCAGCTTACCTCTTTTAGAACTAAAACCTAAAAATGAATTTTATGATCATGAAGCTAAATACACGGCAGGCATGACAGAGTTTATTGTGCCTGCAAATATCAATGAACAACTTGAAGCTGAACTACAAGACCTTGCTTTCAATAGCTTTTTGGAGCTTAATTGCAAAACCGCTGCACGTATCGACTTTATAATCGACCAGAACAATAGGCCTTATATCCTAGAAGTAAACACGTTACCTGGTATGACCAATACTAGTGACTTACCGGCTCAGGCTCAAGCTGCTGGGATTTCTTATAATCAGCTGGTGGAGTATCTTGTGACTAGCTGCAAAGTTCATCAAACTTTTTAGAATATAATTTATCAAAAGTTCTAGTCATCAGGGTTAATAACTATCTTTCTCACTTGTGGGCAAATCATTACCAAATGAGACATTTATTTTAAAGAGACCTGACAAACTGACGACACGACCCTGAAAAACAAAAGAGCCTCATTTAGAGGCTCTTTTATAGTGGTCAATTTTTGAAATTACTAATCACTTAGAATTTTATTAAAGACTAAGGTTGAATAACAATTCCTTCAACACTGTTATCGTTAGAATCTAGTACCACTGTGCCATTAGTAATTTGGTCTATACTGTTAACTAAATCGTTACCAGGACCATTATAGTAACCAAGAAAAGCTCTTCTTTGATTACCTTGGTGAGGTCCAACACTAAAAGCAGCTTCAGCCACAGTAAATTCTCTTGAAATGCTTTCAAGACGCAGGTAGTAACTACCATTGCCAAGAGCTTCAATACTGAAATCACCATTTGGACTTGTCTTTCCACTAACACTTGAAACAGCATTCTCGATTAATGGAAGTGCTACACCATCATCAGTAAAAGCTTTATATGCAGTAATATTCACTCCAAGCAAAGGCTGGTTATTTGGCTTAAGAACTACACCTTTAATAGAACCAAGCAATTCAGTTAACTGGTTCGGGTATGCAGAACTAACAGAAGAGATATCATCAGGACCTAAGTCAAAGTTGTTAGTAAGTTGATAAGGAAACATTATTGGCAGTTGATCTAGATTAGATTCATTCGTTCCTGGAACTGCAAAAGTATCTTGACTAGGTAACTCATAGAGATCCACATTGGTAGCACTTGCATCAAGGTTAAGCATAGTCCCAATAGCACGTACCAGAGCAGCTTTAAAGCTGTCACGTTTTGATTGATCCGGAATAGAAGCACCATTTAAAATTGCAAAACCACTGTCATATAGACCAGCTTCATTTTTCCAAACTGGACCAGAAATTGTTTGAACTTCAGGACCGTAACCAAATAAAGCTTGAAAAATTTCACCATTGGCATCAAACACAATTACATCATCACTTTGCGGTGGAGTAGAATATACTGATTGAAAATCTGACACATAGTTTGCAAGGTCAATATCAACATCAAGAGTCCCTGCTTTATTAAAAGCAGCACTCGAAGATGGAACATTTTCCCAAACATCATATGCTTCTCTCAATAAATCTACAGCTTCTTGATTATTCAAATAACCTAGAGGACCTAAATCATGTACATAATTAATCTTTCCAGCTTCATCATAAGCAGCGGTTGGAAAACATTGAACATTGTCCTGAACTTGTGACGATGTACATTCAGAGTTAATTCCGGCAGCATGAACAGAAGACACTGAGACTAGATTTATAGAAATGGCGAAGAGTAGAAGTATGTATTTTATTTTTGATAGTTTCATTTTATTCTCCTTTTTATTGAAACAACTGTTGTATGGTATTGGTCAGCTCCAATACTGTACTAGGGTAGGATTCATGCTGATTTTGAAGAAAGAAATTAAGTTTACCTACCGAGTTGACAAATGCTTTACCTTGATCCAAACCAACGGTCGAAGTAATGCCATTTGCACTAGTTTGATGAAGAAATAAAAGTAATTTCTTGTGATTAACGCTTGAACAATCAGACAATCCCGGGATTTCAGACTGATGTATTATTTCAGTAAAAGAATCCTGTGTTTTTCCCTTTAGTACTGTAAAATTTGATAGATTAATTTTTCTTATAGGTAAGCTTTTTCCTGGAAGAAGATTTGTATTTATTGATTCCTCGCAAGAACTTACATCAGCAATGATAATGTTTTCAGCTAAATTTGCTAGCTCAGTCAAACTTAATGAACGAGCACTTACATTCAAAGGTCTAATTTTATTGACTGCCATAATCTGCTGCTGGCAAAAAAACATAATAAGTATATTCACCCATGTCTTCACGGGGTTCAGTCTATCATCTGTCTATAAAAAAGACGGTTAACTTTCTCTAACAACTTAACTACAGACTATTAAGTAGCATATTTTTTAGAGAGACTCCAAGAGCAAATATAAGCTTGCTTGATTTCTTACTCTAAGCTCTAAAGTTATATTCTTCACCCTTTATAAGTCTAAGAATATTAGCTCTATGTTTAAAAGCGACTATATAGATAGCTGCTAAAACAGCAAAGAGTATCACCACCAATCTCTCATGAAAAAGCCATAGCCATAAAGGTACCAAAGGCACAGAAACAATAGAACCTAGAGAAGAAATTCCTGAAATAAAAACAGTCCCCCCCCAAATTGCAAGAGTGATCACACCCACTAGAGGATTTAATGCAAGTAAAACGCCAGCGCCTGTAGCAGAAGATTTACCACCTTTAAAACCGATAAAAATACTTTTGCTGTGAGCAATAATTGGCACCAAGGTCAAAGCCAAAAACAACCAATCATTAATAGGCAAGTAATTCTTGACGTAATAGATAGAAACAAAACCTTTGGCGATGTCCATTATCAAAACAACAAAAGCTTGCCATTTTCCCACCAAGCGTAAAACATTTGTAGCACCAGTGCCGCCGCTACCTTCTTTGGTGATATCAAGACCATGCAGCTTCCCCATCCAATAACCACTTGGGATTGCAGCAATCAAATAACTAATCAGAAAAATCAGAGAAATTTTAAGCATGGTCTTTTGTCTCTTGTTTTATGGATTTTAATACAGTCAAGTAATAGACTCTAGCTCTTTGGTTTTTAGGATTAAGCTTCAAGGCTTTTTCAAAAATCTCTTTACAGAGCTTGTATCTTTCCTGTTGGTCGATATTCAGATCACTCAAAATACTCATGCCATATTGGATATGAACTTTTGAGTTGTATCTTTTGGCATAAAAACTATCATAGCTATCCAAAAGCTCAATTGCTTGAGAATATTGTTTTTCTAGTACCAAAGCTTTAGCCTCGGTCAAATCCTCACTTATAATAGAACAGGAGCATAAAAACAAGCACAAAAACAAGCTAAAAAGGCGCACAGATATATGTTAACAGCAAGCAGCAAAAAAATATTACCGCTTTGTTTTATTCTATTTGTCCTTTACTTTATTATGATTTTTGCCAGTTTTTTTGCTCCTTACGACCCGCTAGAGCAAAATCCTCAAGCTGGCTACGCCAGTCCCAGTCATATTCACTTTGATGGCATCAAACCCTATATCTATGAGAGAAACTATTTTCTCAATGAACTTAGCTACGCTAAAGAGAGCCGTGAAATTAAAGAAAACGGTGGCGGCAAAAGATACTATCTCAAATTTTTTCAAAACGGTAAGCTTGTAAGTGTTGAAAAACCAGCATATTTCTACTTGCTTGGTACTGACAAACTTGGGCGCGATTTACTCTCACGTATCATTCATGGCTCAAGACCAAGTTTGAGTATTGGCTTTATTGGCTTACTGATAAGTTTTCCTATTGGGATTTTTTATGGAGCTTGCTCTGGATTTTTTGCTGGTGCCGTAGACAATATTATGATGCGTATCGCTGAGGCGATTATGTCACTTCCAAGTTTTTATCTGCTAATTATCCTGTCCTCATTACTGCCACCTGAGCTAAGTAATATAGAAAGGTTTACTATGATCACCTTCATACTTTCATTTATCTCATGGGCAGGACTCGCTCGAATTGTACGCGGACAAGTACTTTCAATAAGAGAAAAAGAATTTATAGAAGCTGCTAAAACTATCGGACAGAAACCTGCAGCCATTATTCTTAAACACCTTGTACCTCATACTTTTAGTTTTTTGATAGTGGCTATGACACTCTCTGTACCAGGATTTATCATTGGTGAGTCGGCTTTAAGTTTTCTGGGGCTGGGAATCAATCAACCAGATCCAAGCTGGGGCAATATTCTGGCTGAAGGGAAAAACCTCGCGAATATCATGACGCGTCCCTGGATGCTTTGGACACCAAGTATTTTGATTTTTTTGGCAGTGTTCTCTTTTAATTTGCTAGGCGATTATTTAAGAGACCAGTTTGATCCTAAAGCACGATAGTCCGGTTTAACAGGGTCGTGTCGTCAGATTGTCAGGTATATTTAAAAATAATCCATAAAAAAAAACAAGCGCCAATAACCAGACGTCAAATTATTAAAACATGGACAGTGCATTATATTAAATATACCTGACAATCTGACGACACGACCCTGAGAAAGACCCTCAGAGTCTCACGCTCTTTTGTCCAGTTATATCCCTCAACAGAGTATCATGAGCTCCGTTTTCTTTCATATGCTTCAAAAAGCTATTACGTAAAACCGAGGGACTGATTTTTTTATTCAGCTCTACATCCAAAGCAGCTTGATTAATGACACGAAAAATTTCTCTTTCTGAGACTTTTTCAAGGCGTTTATTTAAAAGCAAAGGAGAGTTATTTTCCAGCTCATGGTTTTGTATATATTCTTGTATATAGCTAGCTAAAAGTTGATTGAAAGGAATCACTCTTTCTTTATAACGAGATGACCGGGCGATGGTGATGAGTTGGTTCTCAAGATCAATATCAGTAACAGTAAGCTGAGTCAGTTCGCCGACTCTAATACCAGTTGCATAAATAAGCTCTAGAATCATTTTTGTTCTCAGGCTATGTTTATCAGAATCAAGTAAAAGCACAATCTCTTCTTCACTTAGAGTGCTGGCTGTTTTGTTTCTAAACTGAGTACCTCTCTTGATCTGAGTAAAGGGGTCACGCTTAACCAGTCCCTGGTCGCGCATCCAAATCCAAAAACCATGCAGAGCTGTGAGCTTACGATTAATACTTGCATTCGAGCCACCTTTATCATGAATATAATCAGAGAATTTATAAAGATCCGAGTCACTCATTAAAGTAAAATCGTATTTAGACTTGAAAGTTTCTTTTACAAAAGCATCAAAGTCTAATAAGTCTCTTTTATAAAGCCGCAAAGAATTAAAACTTAGAACTTGCTTAATTTCAAGATGATTAATGTATTCAACGAGGTGGTCAATTGCCTGCATAAGATAGAATTGTTGGCGTGAAGATATGTGCAATTATACCTGCTGGTGGCATTGGAAAGCGAATGAAAAGCCAGCAACCCAAACAATTTTTAAGTCTAGCTGGTAGACCTCTTTTGCTAATTACCATGGAAGCTTTGATCTCATCAGGGCTTATAGACCGCTTTGTGATACCAACAGTGGATTTAGTCTACACCAAAAAAATCGTCAAAAAAGCCTTTCCAGACTTAGACGTTCATTTTTGTAAAAGCGGCAAAGTCAGACAAGAGAGTATTTATAACGGCTTACAAGTGGTGAAATCTTTTCCCGAAGAGCCAGAATTAATATTGATACACGATGCTGTTAGATGCCTAGTTAAGGCAGAAACTATCAAAAGCGTTATCGAAGCTGCCCAATACAGCGGTGCTGCCATAGCAGCAAGAAGAGTAACCGACACCCTCAAAATGTCTTACCACAACGATATGGGACATACTGTCATCAAAAGAAATGTGTCACGTGATCATATGTGGATGTCACAAACTCCTCAGGTTTTCAGAGAAGCTCCATTGCTTGAAGCCTACGAAAAAGCTAAGCAAGATCATTTTGAAGGCACTGACTCAGCTGGCTTAGTAGAGCGTATTGGCATGGAAGTAAGTTTGGTACATAGCCCTCAGAGCAATATTAAAATTACCACACCAGAAGACCTGGAACTAGCTGAAGCCCTATACCCAAAAGATAGGATCTAAACCAGGAATCGAAGATCCATCCACAATTTGATTTAACTGAACTCTAGTTTTTTGTCTAAAAGCTTCTTGCATTGGTAGACATTGAGACTTGCAAGCTGAAGTTGAGAACTTACCACTCCACTGTCCATCAACAACACCTTCAGCTCCAAGGTTTCTTGCAGCAAGCTTAGCAGCAGCATTAACAAGACCACCCACGAAAACTATCTCATTATCAGGTTTGAGTGCAGCAGCTCCCGTTTCTTTTTTATTAGTAACAATCCAGCACACAGTACCATCGTCAAAGCGCTCCACAGAGTTATAGTTCTCCCCGCCTGCTTTTGCTCCCAAGTGAGCAATTTGCCTAACATTATTAAATTTATCAACGCTAGTTTCATTAATGACTAGAGGCTCTCCATCAGCAAAAGAACAGTGCTTAATAGACGAGATACTAGCGTCAGCAGCATACTGGATAATTTGCACAAACAAAGTGAGCTTGCTAACTTTATCAGGATAAGCAAAAATCACCTGCCTAGATTTAGCAAGAGTTTTATGCCAGACAGTAAAATCACGCATATCGGGTCTAGTGATATTAAGCATCTGATTAAAGGCCTTAGGACTTAAATGTGAAAACTGGGAGCGGATACGATCAAGTCGAGACTTTGTCATAGTACAAATTCTTCTCTCAAAATTTGCTTCATTTAAGTGTTTGATTCTAGTTAAGTTTGCATATGGCTTTAAATTACGAGAAGGTAACAAAGCCAGCTTTTGAATAAAATCATCAGCATCATCACCTGGATCATCGTATTCATCAAGCAAGTCTTCGTCTTTAAAAATCACAGTATTATGCTGCGGAAATTGACCAACACCCGAAACCTCCGGCATAGACATATTAAACAAGCTTGCTTGACCAGGATTAGGAGTGAGCACCATGGGCTCAAAACTTTGCGGATTCAAAAGCTTGCCTTTTTTACTACTGTTTTTATAAGCGTAAGGACCACCAATATAATTATGACTATGCTGTAGAGTCACTGTACGGTAGTCTGCTTCGC